>JANOFP010000182.1:0-1724 GCA_031413675.1 Bacteroidota bacterium | reverse complement strand
CATCGGTATATAAATTTAGCTTACCACGATCAGCGAAAGTATAAAAGATGCAATTGAAGTAGCATACGGTGAAGCAATTCATTTGTAATGATAGTTAAACAGAAGATTAAACGGGAGAGTTTGAAAACTTATCAGGCTTATTGAGTTATACAATTTCCTTAATCATAATAGTACCCTTCCTACTCCAATAAAACGACGGAGATAGTACGAATCATAAATATCACTAATCATAACACCATTGGTAGATGCGTGAACAAATTTATTATTCTGAAGATAAAAACCCACATGACTTACACCGCCCCGTGTATTAAAAAAAAGCAAATCACCTTCTTTCATTTCTGCTCTTGAAATTTTAGTGCTCAATTTATATTGTTCTCTTGCCGTACGTGGTAAACTAAATTTATATACCGATGCAAAAAGCACCTGCATAAAAGCAGAACAGTCAATACATCTGTTGGTTGTGCCACCCATGCAATAACGGGTGCCATACCATTCGTCAATCTTTTTATATAATTCAAAACTTTTTACGTTTTCAACCTCCGTATTTAAAAGAAGCGAATATTTCAATTGAAGTTGACTGGCAGCTTCAAGGGCATTACTAGAAATATCAAATGGTGCTACCTTAATTTCAACCTGTGCTTCTTTCTGTGCAGATTTTATTACAAGCGGTTCTTCATTTTGTGATGGGCCCGTTTGTGATAATTGTTTGTTAGAACTGACGGAAATATTTTCAATAAACTTTATTTCATTTTTTTCAGCATCGTTTGTTTTCACTAAAACTGAATTGGATGAAGGCGAAGTAACCTGACGATTTGCCGTAAACGAAAGCGGCTTCAAGCTGCTGCAACTTGCAAGAACAAAAAGAGTAAATATGCAAAAAGTTATTTTCTTTATCATCTGGTCTTTTTCAGAATGATTTCACCGGGTAAGTCAAAAACCCTGCCCTTTATTCAGCAGGCCGCAAATGTACTGTCCATTCGCTAAATTGTGGATATTTATTTAAACGTTTTTTGCTTGATTAAATTGCCTTTCTGCTTTACTTGCATTGGATGTGTTGAAAACGAAATGTATAGAATTATTTATCCCATCAAAAAATAATTTTAACCTGATAAATTATTTCGTTAATATACAATCTAAAATATTCAATTTTAACTAAATCATGAAATTCTCGCATCTCCACGTTCATACACAATTTTCATTACTTGATGGTGCTGCTTCTATTCAAAACCTTTATAAAAAAGCAATAGAGGATGGTATGCCCGCCCTTGCCATCAGTGATCATGGAAATATGTTTGGTGTATTTGAATTTGTAGCCGAGGCGCATAAACATAAAAATGCAGACGGATCTTTAAAAATAAAACCTGTTGTAGGTTGCGAATTTTATATTACTGAAAACCGACATCAAAAAACATTTACTAAAGAGCAAAGAGATCCTCGTTGTCATCAGATACTGCTTGCAAAAAATGAACAGGGTTATAAAAATTTAATCAAACTTACTTCACTCGGTTTTATTGAAGGGATGTATAGCAAATATCCACGAATTGATAAAGAATTGGTCTTGCAGTATCATGAAGGACTAATTGCTACTACTTGTTGTTTGGGTGCAAGGGTGCCACAGGCCATTCTAAAAAAAACAGAAGAAGAAGCAGAAAAAGAATTTCAATGGTGGCTTGATCTATTTGGCGAAGATTATTATGTAGAGTTGCAGCGGCATGGAATGAAAG
>JANOFP010000181.1:0-1574 GCA_031413675.1 Bacteroidota bacterium | reverse complement strand
AATAGCAATAATCCATTCTTTTATTTTTTGGATACCGGTAAATGCTTTGCTTTTTTTCCGTTGATGTTCCAGTAATGCTTTGGCCAATTGTTGAGTAATTGTACTGGCTCCACCACGTTTTCCTAATGAAGCAGCAGCACTGATTGTTCTTTTATAATCAATACCTGAATGACTGTAAAATCGTTCATCCTCTGTTGCCACCAACGCATCCACTAAATGTTTAGAAATATCTTTATACTCTACATTACTTCTGTTGCCTCTTTCAAGATAATATTTACCCATCAATGTGCCCTCGGAGGCATAGACTTCTGAAGTTTGTAGCAATGATGGGTTTTCTAATTCTTTAAGCGATGGCATTTCGCCAAATGCACCATAAGCACAAAGAATAACCAGCAGTACAAATGCCAGGAAGCCACCCAAAAAGATGCGCCAGAAAATACGGACAGATTTTTTCATAATGATTATGAAAGTTAGTTAAAAAATCATTTACCCCTTTAGACGGAGTGGGCAAAGGAAATCAAATCTATGAAATAGCCTGCTTAAGGATGGTTAAAATTTTCCAGGAAACTTAGAAATAATAAAAGATTTATACTCTTCTATATTCTTTTTGGATTTTAACAATGAAAGATTGCTTTCAGAGATGATACAATACTCGTATTTACCTCCTTTCAACCAGGGGATAATTTCTGTAGCAGTAAGTGGTTTTGCTTTTGCAATATAAGCGACAGCTTCGGCGGTGTTTTTAAATGGACTTATTAAAAGGATTTTATTGTCGGTATCTACTTCATTCAGATCGGTATTAAATTGTTTGTTATAATACGTTTCTCTGTTGTACCGGAAAAAAGCATTCTTAGCTTCATTGCAAAAAACAGGGTCAACCTTATTTAATATTAATACAACATAATGAGCTGCATTTGTATCTAAGGTAAAAGCTTGAGCCAATGCAACCGGAGCTTTAATTGCAGTATCAACAGTCGGTTTAGTATTTACAATTTGTACCGGTGGTTTTTTTGTAGCGGTATCAATTGCTTTAGGAGGACTTACAACAGTAACCGGCTTAGGTTTTGGTTGATCTTCTACCGGTCGCTTAATATTTAGGTTAGTTAATTCTTCCTCTATTTGTTTCCGGCGACCTAAAACATTAATCAAAGTTGCTGCTTTGGTAGCAATGGGGGATGTTGAAAAATTTGAAACAATGCTAGTAAGCACTTCAATAGCAGTGCTGTCCTGTCTTTGTTTTATATAATATACAGCTTCAATATATAAAAGCTGTGGCGACCAATAGTTATTCCCATACTTACTATCTGCTTCTTTCTTTTTAGTAACTGCTTCAGAAAATTTTCCTTCTATAAAAAGATCCTGAATCAAAAACACCAAACCCGGATGTAACTAAGATTTATGAAAATATTTATGACCTTTTTATAGAAGGAAAATTTTCTGAAGCAGTTACTAAAAAGAAAGAGGCAGATAGTAAGTATGGGAATAACTATTGGTCGCCACAGCTTTTATATATTGAAGCTGTATATTATATAAAACAAAGACAGGACAGCACTGCTATTGAAGTGCTTTCCAGC
>JANOFP010000180.1:0-2462 GCA_031413675.1 Bacteroidota bacterium | reverse complement strand
AGAAAAAATGATGCCAGCCGGCGAAAAAGTTTTGATGCCATGAAAAAAATTCTTGCCACCGGCATGCACATGTCTGTGTATCCAGAGGGAACCCGCAACCGTACCAATGAGCCTATGAAAAAATTTCATGATGGGGCTTTTAAACTGGCTAATGCCGCTGATGCCGCTATAATACCAGCAGTAATTTTTAATTCGAAGAAGGCATTACCTGCCAACAAATTCTTTTATTTTATCCCGCATAAATTAAGAATGTATTTTCTGGAACCTGTTCCTGTAGCAGGGCAAACCGCTGAGCAACTAAAAGAAAAAGTTTTTGAGATAATGAAAAACTTCTATGTGCAACACCAGCATTAAAAATTAGTGAACGACCTGGTGCGGTTAATTTTAAGATCCTGCAATATGGATGCTTTAGGGCTGATAGAGAAGTTAAAAGAACGATACAGACCAACCGGTGTTACATTAATAGACATTTGCCAGCAGTGCATTTCCCGGTTGATGGACATCTGGAAGGTTTGCAGTTTGCGGGTATCAAAATCATAATAACCATTTACACTGAAGTTCCATTTGGGCGTAAGACTGAAATTACCGTTGAAATTGATATTAGAAAAAAATTCTTTGCTGTATCCGCTCCTGTCTTCCGCACTTTTGATTTTTTAGATAAAAAATCCTCTGAAACCCTCTATGGTGGCGGGTTGGTTTTTAGATTTAGGTGCCTCGTCGGTACATTTGGGCTGTGTTTATTCGTAAAAAGAAAAATAAAAGTGGGAGTATCAGTATCCAAATCATTGATAAGTCCTCTGGTAAATTCCAGATTGTGAAAGTAGTTGGATGTGCCAGCAATGACCAGCAGCAGGAAGATTTAATCAATCAGGCCAATGAGCTTTTAGCAACTCTTACCGGGCAAAGCCGGATTGATTTTACATTTTCGGAAGATGAACTATTCTTAAAACAATTACAACAAGGTTTGAAAAAAGTTTTTGTAATTGGCCCGGAATTGATACTGGGAAAAATATTTAATGAAGTAGGATATAATCAGATACCGCAATCTTTATTCCGTCATTTGGTAATTACCCGATTGGTCTATCCGGGAAGCAAATTAAAAACAGTGGATTATCTGTTGCATTACAAAGGACTGTATACTAATGAAGACAGGATATACAGATATATGGACAACTTTGATAAAAACTATAAGGAAACAGCCATTGCACTGACCTTTGATCACACTAAAAAAATATTAAACGATCAAATCAGTATAGCCTTTTACGACATTACTACATTGTACTTTGAAGCCAGCGATGAAGATGATTTGCGTAAGACAGGTTTTAGTAAAGACGGCAAAGCACAAAACCCACAAATATTGTTAGCCCTGTTGGTTGGCGTTGATGGCCAGCCATTGGCATACGAGGTCTTTGAAGGTGATAAATTTGAAGGGCACACACTCATTCCTGTTGTGCAATCATTTAAGAACAAATATAATCTCCCCTCTCTTATTATTGTTGCAGATGCCGGTCTTTTATCAGCCGATAACATAGCAGAGCTTACCGGCCTGGAATATCCATTTATTCTGGGAGCCAGATTGAAAAACGAAACCGATACACTCAAACAAAAAATCCTGTCAAATATTTATAAAGACAATCCTACCGTAACGATTAACAAACAAAACAAAGTACGGCTCATCATCAACTACTCGGAGAAGCGGGCAAAAAAGGATGCCCATCTGCGTAAGC
The DNA here is from genome assembly GCA_031413675.1 of Bacteroidota bacterium. Lineage (GTDB taxonomy): Bacteria > Bacteroidota > Bacteroidia > Chitinophagales > Chitinophagaceae > VBAR01. The sequence goes on along the minus strand of JANOFP010000180.1, from coordinate 735 downwards.
AGGGATTGGAACGATTGGAGAAAAGTTTAAAATCAGGAAGGCTTACCAAAGAAAAAATTAATAACAGGGGCTATAACAAGTATCTCAAAATAAAAAATGAAATCACGGTAGAGATAGATTACAAAGCCTTTAAAGCCGATAACAAATGGAATGGATTGAAGGGCTATGTTACCAATTGCAATTTATCCGAAGCAGAAATAATGGATAATTATAAACAACTATGGACGATAGAAAAAGCTTTTAGAATATCTAAAACAGATTTACGTATACGTCCGATTTACCATTACCTGGAACACAGAATAAAAACACATATCTGTATGGCGTTTTGTTCCTACAAAATTTATAAAGAACTGGAAAGGCAACTGAAGTTAAAAAACTTTCCTTTTTCGATAGAACAGGTATTAAAAGCAATTAAAACAATTTATCAGGCGTTGATAATTTTACCAGCGTCCAAAAAGAAAAAACTGGTACTGCTGCCACTGGATGAAATACAAACTCTTGTTTTAGAAGCCTTTGAAATTAAACCTATACTTGGGTGACCCCAATGCGGAAGACAGGAGGAACTGCGCAAATTATCCGGCAACCTGAAAACTTTCCGCAGTAAAAAGATTGTAAGACTCTGATTGGTTTCAATCATCTTACCAGCAACGGGGACATTGCTCACTGTATTTATTGCCGATCAAAAAGCCAATAATAATTTCATGGGTGCCACGGCTAACTGTATTTAAAGAGGTA
>JANOFP010000179.1:0-3141 GCA_031413675.1 Bacteroidota bacterium | reverse complement strand
TCTGCGTCATCATCAATGCATTTTGCCCGCCTGTTACTTTGCAGTTTTTTATTTCTGCAAAATCACAACCACTTAAATAAATGGCTGCTCCATATCTCAACCATTCGTCATTTTCGTTTTGATGATAACTCATCCAGTCAGAAATATCTTCTTTTTCCTGTGTACTGTTTAAATGTGGACGGTAATTATAGCTCAAATCGCAATTGTCAAGAATAAGCTTTTCAACATTTCTTGCAAGCAAAGCAACTTTATAGCCTTTTACTTTCAGGTTTTTAATGGTAATGTTTTTACTGTTTCGGATGATGATGGCTGTACCAAAAAAATGATCAGGATCTTTTTGCTTATTACTTCCGTTGAGTGTTGCATTATTAAAATCAATTGTGATATTGTTTCCTTCAATAATAATCACAGACCTTGCAAGACTGTCAAACGCATCAATACTGTAAATTGCTTTTTTAATTTTTATGCTCTTAGTTATTTTCATATTCCTCACCAGCAATTTCTCCTCCCGTACAGACGGGACAGGTTGGGCATACATATTTGAAAAAAGAAACAGGAAAAAGAATACAGCTATAATTTTTTTTGTCATTGAATTCAATTTATTTGCATCAAACAGAATAAACGTTATAAACAGTACATGAAGTTAGTCCAACAAATGAATCAAAACCTTTTGAATTTTATAATATTTAATTAAATTTAGTATTTCACTTATGCGAGTGGCTTTAATAAAAAGAATTATACTAAATACCGGCGCATTATGGATTAGTTATTTCAGACTATTTCCCTGGTTGTTTCGGTTGAATAAAAACTCAATTGTTTTAGATTGCGGTGCTAATGTTGGAGGAATTACATCCTATCTTTCTTTAACGGGTGCAAAAATTTATGCATTTGAACCTGACCCGGTCGCTTTTAAAATTTTAAAACAACGATGCAAGAAAAAAATAAATGTAGAATGTATTAATAAAGGTGTTTGGGATAAAGATGCTGTGATAAAGTTGTACAGGCATAAAAAAATGAGAAAAGAAGAATCAAGTTTTACAATTGGCTCTTCGATAATTGCAAGCAAAAATACTATTGACTCAAGTTCGTATCATGAAATTGAAGTAATAGACTTATTAAACTTTATCAGACAATTAAATAAAAAAGTAGACCTGGTGAAAGTTGATGTTGAAGGTGCAGAAACTGAAATATTAAAAAAAATTATTGCTGGAGATGCTTATAGGTTATTCAACACCATGTATGTTGAAACTCATGAAACAAAAATTCCCGGCCTGGCAGAAGAATTGAATGCCATCAAACAACAAATGAAAGAAAAAGGAATTAGTAATATCAAACTTAACTGGATATAAAAAAAAGAAAGGCCCATTGCTGAGCCTTAACCATTCTTGTTTTTCTAAGGTTTGAAATATTTTCAGAAAGGTTTTAAAAACGGGTAAACACCGGCTCATATTGGCAAATGCAATGCCACAAAGAGATTTTTATACTTTATATTAATCAAGATTTTAATATAAAAACCCCCGAAAATAAATCTACGGGGGTTTTCTTTTTTTAATTCGTTAAAATCTTAAGACTTTGCTCCTCCCTTCACCTTTGCTATTACTTCTTCAGCAATATTATTTGGTGCCGGATTGTAATGGCTGAACTCCATTGTTGATGAAGCACGGCCCGAACTTAATGAACGAAGTTGTGTTACATATCCAAACATTTCACTTAATGGAACTTTTGCTTTTATTACCTGGGCACCGGCACGGCTATCCATACCTTCCAACATTCCACGACGACGGTTAATATCTCCCGTAACATCTCCCATATACAAATCTGGCGTTACTACTTCCATCCTCATGATTGGTTCCAGTAAAACAGGTTTTGCTTTACGAGCTGCTTCCCGGAAACCCCCTTTTGCACATAATTCAAATGACATAGAATCAGAGTCAACAGCATGGAAGCTTCCGTCGAAAACACGAATCTTCATATTATCAACTGGATAACTTGCAAGCACACCTGTAGTCATTGATGCTTCAAACCCTTTTTGTATAGCTGGAACAAATTCACGAGGAATAGATCCACCAAACAAATCATTTACAAACTGATAATGTTTATCAGGATTTTCAGCTTTCCAATCTGCATCAATAGGTCCTAATGTAAATACGATATCAGCAAACTTACCACGGCCACCCGTTTGTTTTTTCAATGTCTCTCGGTGTTCAACTGTTACCTGGAATGCTTCTTAATATGCCACCTGTGGTGCACCCTGATTAATTTCAACTTTAAATTCACGACGCATACGATCCACAATGATTTCCAAATGCAACTCTCCCATTCCTGAAAGAATAGTTTGCCCGGTATCTTCATCTGTTTTTACACGCAGTGTTGGATCTTCTTCTACTAGTTTAGCTATAGCCATTCCCATCTTATCTACGTCGGCTTGTGTTTTTGGTTCTACCGCAACAGAAATAACTGGTTCTGGAATAAACATATTTTCCAGTGAAATTGGATGATCTTCATGACAAAGTGTATCACCTGTTTTTATTTCTTTAAAACCAACTGCAGCACCTATATCACCTGCTTCAATAAAATCGATCGGGTTTTGTTTGTTAGCAAACATTTTCATAATCCGGCTGATACGTTCTTTCTTTCCACTTCTTACATTCAATACATAAGAACCTGCATCTAAATGACCAGAATAAACCCGGAAGAATGCCAAACGACCAACAAACGGATCTGTCATGATTTTAAATGCTAATGCAGCGAATGGTTCTTTAGCATCTGGTTTACGAATTTCAGTCTCACCCGAATCAGGATTTAAACCGGATACCGGCTCTATATCAATCGGGCTTGGAAGATAACGGCATACTGCATCCAATGCAGTTTGTACACCTTTATTTTTAAAAGATGAACCACACATCATAGGAACAATTGACAAATCAATTGTAGCCTTACGAATTGCTTCATGCATTTCTTCTTCAGTAATTGAATTGGGATCTTCAAAAAATTTCTCCATCAATTTATCATCATACTCAGCTACTGCTTCTACTAATTTTGCTCTCCACTCATTTGCTTCCTCCACCATATCAGCAGGTACGTCTATCTCATCAAAGGTCATCCCTTCAGTTTCCATATGCCAGATAATCCCTTTCATTT
>JANOFP010000178.1:0-2228 GCA_031413675.1 Bacteroidota bacterium | reverse complement strand
TTAGATTTCCATTTATCCGGCGACGAATTCCGTCTTTTAATAGTGCTACATTAAAATTGATAAGTAGCCCAAGCTTTTTACCAGAAAGTTTTAGATAAGTAACAAGTTGTGCTTCGTGAACAGGCAAAATAACTTCAACAGATTTGAGTTCTAAAATTATTTCTTCCTCTACAAGCAAGTCAAGAATAAAGTCTTTATTTAGTATTTCGCCTTTGAAATGTACAGGTAGGATTAACTGACTTTCAACTTTCATCCCATCATCTGATATAACTTTTCTTAAACATATTTCATAAACGGATTCCATCAGGCCTGGACCTAATTCTCTATGAACTTCAATAGCACACCTGATAATTCTTTCAGTTAATGAATTATACCAGGCAGCATTTTTAATTTGCATAAAAAGCAATTTACAGAATTAATATCTCTGTGTTACTCATAGCCTCTGTACCTCTGTGTTGAAAAATCACTGCTCAGCCCAGGCAATAGTTGCATTTACTGCCCGCTGCCATCCATTTACCAATTCATTTCTTTTTTCATCATTCATCGTAGAAGAAAACTCTTTATCCACCTGCCATTGTTTTTGAATTTCTTCTACATTTTCCCAATAGCCAACTGCAAGCCCAGCTAAATAAGCGGCTCCAAGGGCAGTTGTCTCTGTTACTTTCGGACGGATAACTTTTGTATTGAGTATATCACTTTGAAACTGCATCAAAGCATTATTAATTGTAGCACCACCATCCACTCTCAGTTCGGCAATGGAAATTCCTGAATCGGCTTCCATTGCTTTCAGTACATCATATGTTTGATAAGCAATACTATCCAATGCTGCTTTTGCTAGATGTGCATTGCTGCTTCCTCTTGTCAATCCAAAAACACTTCCTCTTGCATGTTGATTCCAGTAGGGAGTACCCAGCCCAGCAAAGGCTGGAACAATATAAACACCTTCTGAATCTTTTACAGTTGCTGCCAATGCTTCCACTTCAGATGAGTTACGTATTATTTTTAAACCATCACGCAACCATTGTACTACTGCACCTGCAATAAAAACAGATCCTTCTAGTGCATATTCTGTTTTGCCATCTATTTGCCAGGCAATCGTTGTTAACAAATTATTTTTTGATGCGATAGCTTTTGTTCCTGTATTCATCAGCATAAAACAACCTGTGCCATATGTATTTTTTACCATGCCCGGTTGTATACACATTTGTCCAAACAATGCAGCCTGCTGATCTCCTGCTATACCGGCAATGGGAATATTTACTTCAGAAATATTATTACCTGTTGTTCCATAAATTTTACTGGATGCATTTACTTCTGGTAAAACTGATTTTGGAATATTAAATAGTTTCAGTAAATCATCATCCCATTTACACGTATGAATATTCAGCAACATTGTTCTTGATGCGTTTGATACATCGGTAACATGAACTGCGCCGCCGGTTAATTTCCAAATAAGCCATGAATCTATTGTACCGAAAGCCAATTCACCATTTTCAGCTTTCGTTCTTGCGCCGGGTACATTATCTAAAATCCATTTCAATTTTGTGCCGGAGAAATATGCATCAATCACCAATCCTGTTTTTTGCTGAATCATTTCTTTATTGCCTGCTGCTTTCAGTTCATCACAATAAGCGGCGGTTCTTCTGTCCTGCCATACTATTGCATGGTAAATGGGTTTGCCAGTACTGCGTTCCCAAACTACAGTTGTTTCTCGCTGGTTGGTGATGCCAATAGCAGCAATTTGTTTCATAGTAATATTTGCTTTAGCCACTGATTCGGCCATTGTTCCAAATTGTGTACTCCATATTTCTTCGGCATCATGCTCTACCCAACCCGGTTTCGGAAAAATTTGTTTAAATTCTTTTTGTGCAACAGTTTTGATATTTCCCTGCTTATCAAAAATGATACTGCGACTACTGGTAGTGCCCTGGTCAAGTGCTAAGATGTATTGTGACATTTTATTTTGTTTAAAATGTTTAAAGTTTATAGTTGTGGAAGTTAGAAAAATACTTTGATATTCGGGGAAGATTGAATAAAGTACGGGTTAAAATAAACAGCTAATCGAAAATGCAGAAGAGAATCTGAAGGCAGTGAGGTTTCTCAAGATGAAAGAACCTGGTATATCGGAAAAATAGACCATAATAATAATCCCAGACGGCTGGTACAGCCTATTAAAAAAATTGGTTCAATTTAAAAACTTACTCTTATACTTCCATAAACACCAAACC
>JANOFP010000177.1:0-2369 GCA_031413675.1 Bacteroidota bacterium | reverse complement strand
GCCACAGCCCCAACACACAAACCCATCTGACACTCGCCTGAGAAAAGTATCCGCATTTACACATTCACGCCGTTGCTGGTGTTGTGTGCAGGCATAGCAGCCGGGCAAAGACACCTGCAACAGAACTATAGGAAACCCTTATCATAATTTTTACCTTCATTTTCCTTACACCGCCGCCGTCAGGGTTTTCAACCGCTGACGGGGCTGCTACAAAACCAAAAGTTGGGGACAAATTGTCCCCCGGTTAAAAGGTTTATCAGAACGGTTTCTTCATAAATTTGAACATGAGTAATATTAAATTATTTGAAGACAGGAAAATCCGCAGCCAATGGGATGCAGAAGGGGAAACATGGTATTTCGCTATTGTAGATGTAGTGGAAGTATTAACCGAAAGCCCAAACCCGCAGGTGTACTGGAGAGTATTAAAAAAACGGTTAAAAGATGAGGGAAATGAAACCGTTACAAATTGTAACGCTTTGAAAATGGAAGCTGCTGATGGTAAAATGCGTATGACTGATGTAGCTACAACTGAACAATTGCTCCGCCTCATACAATCCATCCCCTCACCCAAAGCAGAACCATTACTTAAGTCCTGCAGTTTCTACAGGGGGGCTTATTTTTTTGTAACCTTTTCTCCTGCCCTGCGTCCCAATCTTACCAAATGTTAAAAAAAATTAAATAAGATTGCCATTTGATTGTCATACGAAATTAGTCGTATATTCGGGCTATAAATCAGGAAACCATGTCAACCCTCAAAGTGATAAAGCCGACCGAAAGTGAACTGGAAATACTCCAGATACTGTGGACGAAAGGATTAGCCACCGTTCGGGAAGTGCATGAAGAACTGTCAAAAACAAAAGATGCAGGCTATACCACTACGTTGAAGCTGATGCAGATCATGAATGAAAAAGGCCTGGTAAAAAGAGATGATTCGATGCGTACCCATGTGTACCAGTCAGCCGTTAATAAAGAAAGAACCCAAAAACATTTACTGAATAAAATGATTGACAGTTTATTCGGCGGCTCTTCCACACAACTGGTGATACAAGCTCTTGGTGAAACAAATGCCAGCCCTGAGGAACTGGAAAAAATACAGGCTTTACTCAATGATCTGAAAAAACAATAACCGGTAGCATAATGATTACCCAATCAAACTTTCTGCAGGGGCTGGGCTGGGCTCTGTTGAACAGCCTCTGGCAAATGGCTTTGTTATGGGTGATCTGCCAGTTTATTACCGGGTCTTTCAAATCGCTTTCCTCCTCTAAGAAAAGTTTGCTGGCCTCTACCCTGCTGATAACAGGTTTTGGCTGGTTTGTTTTTACATTTCTATCCATTCTTACTACTAATTCCCCTGCTAATACAATCGTGGCGGGCAATTTTACAGCTATTGCAGGTAATGAACAACTCAACAGCTGGTTAAAGAACACTCTGCCCGTTGCTTCCCTCATTTATCTTTTATTATTGATATTGCCGGTTCTGCATTTCATAAAAAATTACCGCTATGTACAGGTGATCCGGGGATACGGACTGGGAAAAATGGATGCCGGGTGGAGATTATTTGTACAAAAGGTAGCTGCGCAGATGGGAATTAAAAAGCCGGTGCATATCTGGGTGTCTGAGCTGGTGAGTTCACCGGTTACTATTGGCTACCTGAAACCCATCATCCTGGTTCCGCTGGCCGCTATCAATCATTTGACGCCGCAGCAACTGGAAGCCGTATTGCTTCATGAGCTTTCACATATCCGGCGCCACGATTATTTAATCAATCTGATCATCAACTGTATCCGGACTATTCTTTATTTCAATCCTTTTGTAAATGCTTTTGTGAAAATAGTAGAAAGGGAGAGAGAAAAAAGTTGTGATGAAATGGTGATACAATTCCAGTATGATCCGCATGGATATGCTTCTGCCCTGCTGATGCTGGAGAAAGCAAATCACTTATCCAAACCACTGGCAGTAGCTGCTGCCGGAAAGAAAAATGATCTGCTGCACCGGATTGAAGTAATAATGGGTGTTCATAAAAAACCTTTTATCTCTTTCAATAAACTGGCCGGTTTATTTGCAGGATTGCTTTGTATTATTGTGCTCAATGCACTGCTAATCATGAGCAAACCATTAAAAGGCAGCAAAGCAGTAAATTTTGCCCATATTTCATCGCCGCTTTATTTTTTTACAGGAGATGATCCGTACAAAGAAGCAACAGCAGCAGCATCCGAAATAAAATCATCTTCTGCAACGATTGAAAATACAGCAGCAGAAAATAAAGACATCGCTGTACAGCCTGCTGATCTTCCCGGGCCGGTTGAAACACCTGAACCACGTCCTGAATTGATGAATGTAAGTTTTATAGAAGCAGCAGTGGAAGCAGC
>JANOFP010000176.1:0-2095 GCA_031413675.1 Bacteroidota bacterium | reverse complement strand
AATTCCCATGAATCACCTGCAACTGGTACAGGAGGACTTGGATGTAATGCAAATTCATTGGTACGTACCTGGTTCAATGAACTGCCATTGGGTTTAGAGGTGCTTGTATTCGCCATTGTAAACTGGTTAGTGATTGCTTCCAGCGATTTGTTATATACTGGAGATCCAAGCGCCATTCCGGATAAATCAGACCATTGCTTTGCAAAAGCTTTCAGTGACCCGCATTTTTTTAATGGAAGACCATATTCAAAAATTATCATAAATGGCGCAGGGGTTCTCAATACACTCGTATTGCCATTATTACAATTAATAGTACAAAATACAAAACGGCCTTCGCCAGGATTTGAAAACCCATAACCTGAATTGCCTCGAAGATCAACACGGTTAACAATTGCTATCAATTTAAAAGGAGCAAATTTTATATCAAAGGTTCCGTTGCTTAATGTACTCCAGGTATTTATTATGCCGCTGATTTGAGTACGTTTGGCTATTACATCAGCATTTACAGTTACATCTGTAAGCCATGTCTCCAGCCATTTTTTTAAAAAGTCACTTGCTGAAACTGCGGTAGCTGTTGTATTTGCCATTTCTGAAATTAATCTCGGAAAAGACCAGACTCCGTTAGGATCTCCGGTATTATTACAGGGATTAAAAGTTCTTGTTGGATCTTCAACTACTGACGCAGCAGTTACCATCAACGAATTTTCTTTTAGTATGGGAACTGTTGCGGCACATTTAATCGGAAAAAAAGGAAACCTGAAAATTTTCCCTTCTTTAAATGCTGTAAAATCTGCGGCCCGAAATCGCTCAAACGGATTATGAATCATATTGCGGCCATCAAAGGTTATAATTTCTTTCTGGTTGCTCAGTGTACGACCAGTTTCATCTACCATTTTTTGCATTTCATCTACATCTTCATTTAATACCAGTGAAAATTTTCCATCGCCTTCTTTTTCGTCACCGCTTTTTCCGTCATCCCTCAGCACTATTTTTTCTTCATCGAGCATGACGGCATGAAATTTTTCTTGTCCCAGTGTTTTTCCAAAATCAGCAACTAATAAAACATTTCCTGCTTTATTATCTTTTAGTTGCTGAATAGTTATATCTCCAGCCAGAGGTGGGTTTCTTTCAAAGACTGGATTTACCTGAACTTTACTTAGATCTTCAGCTTGTGTTGTTTTACAGCCATTATTCAAAACTATGGACAGGCTGATAAACAAAAACAATGTAAATGCTGTTAAATGCAATTTTGATAAATGTTTCATGATTGTTTTTTTGAAATCAAATATACACTCATGAAATACCGAAGTCAATACCTCTTTAGTGGTAATTATCATAGGGAAATTTGAATTTGGTGATGCTTTACGCACTTTTTAATATAGTATTCATAACTTCCAATAATATCTATCATAATGAAAATTGCTTCGCCATCCATTTCCCTTTCCTTAATTTTATCTGCATAAATACATTCTATGTCAATAAGAATTTTTATCACCGGCGGCACTTTCGATAAAGAATATAATGAATTGGATGGAACCTTATTTTTCCAGGATACACATTTGCCTGAAATGCTGAAACTGGGCCGTTGCAATGTAGAAGTTGATATACGAACGCTGATGATGATCGACAGCCTTGAAATGGGACTCGATGAACGGGAACAAATCGTATTTCAATGCAATCGTGCAGATGAAGATAAAATAGTAATCACACATGGTACCGATACCATGACCGAAACTGCAGCCATACTTGCTGATAAGGTAAAAAATAAAACAATCGTAATTACCGGTGCTATGATTCCTTATAAATTCGGAAGCTCAGATGGTTTATTTAATTTGGGCAGTGCATTAGCTTTTGTGCAAACATTAGCGCCCGGAGTTTACATCGTTATGAATGGAAAATATTTTAACTGGAACAATGTTCGTAAAAATAAAAAAAGCGGTCAGTTTGAAGAACTTGTTTAATACTTTTTTTAGTTAATAAAAAATGTCTCTAAATTTACTCCCACTCCGCAACCTCATGAATGTTACGAATCCCCTTTATAAAGACTAAAACATTTTTTTAAAATTTAAAAACAACTTGTATGAAAAAAATTTTT
>JANOFP010000175.1:0-11444 GCA_031413675.1 Bacteroidota bacterium | reverse complement strand
TATTTCACTTCCTGTTAATAAATACATTGTGTTTTTCTCAAACAACCCGGGAAGACACAACTCTAAAATCAAAAATAGTAGTTGAAGATCCTAATACAAGTGATTCCATAACTACTGAAGTTGATGAAACAACTAATTCTGATTTTGAAAATAAAGAAGATACTCTCGAATATTTTGATTTAAAAAATTCAATAGCACCAGATAGCTTTCAGGTAAATCGAATGCCCGATTCGGTAAAAAAAAGAATGCAACAGGATGAAGATTTCTGGTATGCAAATCATGTCTTTGAAAAAGAAAAAGAATTAGTAATTAACAGCAATCTGCCATTGCGTGAACAGATGTGGTTTAAAACATTGATGTGGTTAATTATTATCGGAGGTTTTACCTATGCGTTGATTTCATATTTAAGTAGTAATACAATTGGACTGTTTCGCCGGAATGTGAAAAGAATTTCTGAGGAAAATCAAATAATGGAAACAGAAAATATTTTTGAAATAAATTATAAAGAAAGAATAGCCCGTGCATTGAATGATGGAAATTATCAATTGGCAGTACGTCTTCATTTTTTGCAGGTTTTAAAATCATTAGCAGGGAAAAATATCATTCAATATAAACAGGACCGCACCAATTTTGATTATTTGATGCAATTGCATAATTCAGTTTACTACACCGATTTTTTTAAACTCACCCGTAATTACGAATATGCCTGGTTTGGCGATTTCCCGGTAAATAAAGAAACCTATTCAGTAATTAAAAGCGATTTTGAAAAATTCGAGAATGGACTTTTGAGAAAATGAAAAAATATTTACCACATATTATTTTTGCTTTAGTGGTTGGGGCTGCTATCTATATGATCTTAACGGCAGAGAAACAGGATTCAAAAAAAGTATTAAATAAAAGATTGAGCTTTCGTACTCAGGATAAAATACCTTATGCAACCTATGTAGCATTTAATAGCCTGAACTTTTTTTTCCCGGATGCAAGCATCAGTAAGAATAACAAAGAACCGGGCTACTGGGATTCGCTTTCTATTTATGATGACAGGCAATTGCTGATAATCGTTTCACCTTATTTTATGCCGGATGATAATGAATTGACCAAGTTGATTGATTTTGTAAAAAGCGGGAATGATATTTTTATCAGTAGTTTATTTATTGCCGATAATGCACAGAAAGCATTTAAAATAAGTTCAACCTATTTTGATTACAGCTTATTGTTCTCATCAAGAAGAGGGGATGATACACTTCACATTTCATTGCAACCCGAATTTGCAAAAGAAAAGATTGAATACGAATATCCCGGTCGCAAATTCAGCAGTTATTTTATTGAAACAGATACCAGCCGGGTATATAATTTAGGATATGATAATCTGGGTAATATAAATTTTATAAAATTAAATGCCGGTAAAGGAAATGTATTTGTACAACAGGCGCCGCTTGCTTTCAGCAATTATTTTTTATTGTATAAAAACAATATGAGTTATTATGAAAATGCCTTTGCGTTTTTATCAAAAAATAAAAAGCAGGTAGTATGGGATGAATATTATCTGAACAAACGATTTGAAAATAATACGAATCGTTCGGATAACCAGGATAAAGGTTTTATGAGTGTTTTGTTTCAACATCGTGGATTGAAGTGGGCATTTATTGCTGCACTTTTGCTTTTAGTTTTATATGTATTAAGTGAGATGCGGCGTAAGCAACGTTTCATTCCCATAATAAAAAAACCAGCCAACGATTCACTGGAATTTGTAAAAACGATTGGAAGACTTTATTTCGACAGAGGCGATCATCGAAATCTTAGCCGCAAGATGAGTGCTTACTTTCTGGAGCATATCCGTAACCGCTATAAATTAGCAACTGGTAAGCTAAATGACGACTTTATAAAAGCACTTCAATTCAAAACGGGTTTCCCGGAAGAAGAATTAAGATCAATCGTTGGTTTTATAAACAATTTGGAAAGCACGACGGTAACAGGTGAACAATTAAAAATATTTCATTTGAAGCTGGAAGAATTTTATAAAAAAACGTAAAAGAAGCATTTGATAAGATTGAAAAATATAGAATTGATAATTCTATAAAAGACTTAAGACTAAGTTGTTTAATTTTTTTAAGAAATAATTTAAATTGAAATAAAATGGAAGAACAAATTTTTCAGCAACGTACCGATTTAACGGCATTGAATAATGCTGTCACATCCATACATAGCGAAATACGTAAAATAATTGTTGGACAGGATGAAATGGTACGATTAATTATTACAGCATTACTGGCCGATGGGCATGTTTTAATAGAAGGCGTACCGGGTGTTGCAAAAACAATGACGGCGAAATTGGTAGCAAAAAGTGTTGATGTTGAATTTGGGCGTATCCAGTTTACACCCGACCTGATGCCAAGTGATGTATTGGGTACGCCGGTTTTTAATCCACGGGAATCGAATTTTGAATTTAAGAAAGGTCCTGTTTTTAATAACCTGATTCTGGTAGATGAAATAAACCGTGCACCCGCAAAAACACAATCTGCTTTATTGGAAATTATGGAAGAACGCCAGGCTTCGGTTGATGGAAAAACCTATTTGATGGCGAACCCATTTATGGTGCTTGCTACACAAAACCCGGTGGAGCAGGAGGGAACCTATCGGCTACCGGAAGCTCAACTGGATCGTTTTTTATTTAAAATAATTGTTCCCTATCCATCCGAGCAGGAAGAGATAACGATTCTTACACAGTTTCATAAACTGGGAAATGCATCGGTGTTGGATATGATTAAGCCGGCAATAACCGGGGCACAAGTGGTTGCATTACGCCAGCAGATAAAAACAATTATCATCGATGAAAAATTGTTAAGCTTTATTGGAAAACTCATTCATCAAACAAGAAATCATAAATCGATTTATCTCGGAGCATCGCCCAGAGCATCACTTGCAATCATGAATGCATCAAAAGCAACAGCCGCTATGCGGGGAAGAGATTTTGTAACACCTGAGGATATTATAGATATTGTTGCACCCGTTTTGCGTCATCGTATTATTCTTGCTCCCGATAAAGAAATGGAAGGAATAACAGAAGATGATGTGATAAAACAAATCATACAGGCGATGGAAGTACCGAGGTAGTAAATGATAAATAAAAGTGAATAGATAACATATAATAACTATTCACAGTAGAGAAGTTCTGATACCGGATAAATAGTTCTGGAGATAAAGAACGATTAGTTATTATCTGGTATCTGAATAAATATTCAATCATAAATATTAAATATTAAATTGTTTAAATCTTTTTTCATAAATAAAATTGTGTATTACATTGGCGCTGCCGGTGTGGTGGTTTTTGTGCTGAGTTATTTTTTCCCTTTCCTTTTTCCATTAGGCACAATGGTTTTTTTATTACTCGGCATCGCAGTAGTTGTTGATATCGTATTTTGTTATGGTAAAAAAAAGGGGTTTGAAGCGCAGCGGATAACCCCTGATCGATTCAGCCTCGGTGATAATAATAAAGTATCACTGCTTTTGAAGAATAATTACATTTTCCCGGTATTCATAAGTGTTATTGATGAATTACCTTTTCAATTTCAGGACCGGTCGTGGATTCGTAAATTAAGAATGGCTGCTGAAAGTAAGGAACAACTCATATATACTTTGCGGCCAACAAGCCGCGGTGAATATAGTTTTGGAAATATTAATGTATTTATTTCCGGGCCTTTGCAACTTATTAAAAGAAGATACAGTTTTGCTGCAGCTAATACCGTTCGTGTTTACCCATCATATATTCAGATGCGAAGATTTCAGTTGATTGCTGTTGCAAATAGTTTACGGGAAACGGGAGTGAAGAAAGTAAGAAAATTGGGACATAGTATGGAGTTTGAAGCAATAAAAGAATATGTGAGAGGAGATGATTTTCGTACGATCAACTGGAAAGCAACTGCAAGACGTGGTGATTTGATGGTAAATAATTTTACCGATGAAAGAAGCCAGCAGATTTATTGTGTAATAAATAAAGGCCGGATTATGAAAATGCCTTTTGAAGGATTAACCTTGCTGGACTATGCAATCAATGCCTCATTAGTGTTGAGTAGTGTAGCACTTGCAAAACAGGATAAAGCCGGTCTGATAACCTTTGCAGAAAATTTAGATGCGTTTGTTCAAGCCGATAAAAAGCCAACCCAGATCAATAAAATATTAGAAACACTTTACAACCAGAAGACACAATATTTAGAACAGGACTTTGAAAAATTATATGCCGTAATCCGTAACCGCATTACCAACCGGAGCTTAATTGTTTTATTTACAAATTTTGAAAGTCCGGAAGGTTTACAACGAAGTTTGCCAGCCTTAAAAAAAATTGCCGAACATCATTTGCTGCTGGTTGTGTTTTTTGAAAACACCGAATTAAAAATTGTAGATGAAAAAAAAGCAGCAAGCATTGAAGAAATTTATATCAAAACAATAGCGGGCAAATTTGCTTATGAAAAAAGATTGATGGTAAAAGAATTGCATAAACATGGCATACTCTCCATCCTTACACCTCCTCAAAACTTAACAGTGAATACCGTAAATAAATACCTTGAGTTGAAAATGCGGATGTCGATTTAATTTAAGCATACGGGTTGCCACAATCTGCTTCGGGTAACTTGCTGCATTTCTTTACTTTTGCTTCAATGGATAATTCAACAAACAAATTTGAGGAAGGGCAGGTATTGCTAATTAATAAATCATTTCGACGAACAAGTTTTGATGCTATACAACAAATCAGGAGTTTGATTAAGATAAGAAAAGTAGGTCATGCGGGTACATTAGATCCACTCGCTACCGGTTTATTAATTATTTGCACCGGAAAATTTACCAAGAAGATAAATGAATATATGGCGCAGGAAAAAGAATACACCGGAACATTTACACTTGGTGCTACAACACCTACCTATGATCTGGAAGGAGAACCGGAAGATTTCAAACCAGTTGATACCATTACGGATGAGATGGTACAAGCAGCCACAAAAAAATTTATTGGTGAAATAGCGCAACTGCCTCCTGCCTTTTCTGCAATTAAAGTGGATGGTAAAAGAATGTATGAACTGGCAAGACAGGGAAAGGAAGTAAAACGTGAACCAAGGACAGTTGTGATAAAAGAATTTGAGATATTGAAGATTGAATTGCCGGTTGTAAGTTTCAAAGTTGTTTGTGGAACCGGAACTTATATCCGAAGCCTTGCTTTTGATTTTGGTTCTGAATTAGGTTGTGGTGCTTACTTAAGCAGCTTATGCCGTACAAGAATTGGTGAGTATAAAAATGAAAATGCAATGACGATTGATGAGTTTGCAGAATCAATTAAGGAAAATAAATAACTCACAACACAAAAGGATAATTAATCCCTAATTGAAATGTTCCATTCAAAGGTTTGATATTATAAAACCATTTGTTTTGTGCGGCTGCGTTACTTATATCCGGGCTTGGATCTTTTGCTTTATAGGAATAATCCAGACGGAGTATAAAAAGACTCAGGTCAATTCGTAATCCGCCACCGATACCGATTGCAATATCTTTCCACAGGCGGCTGATGTTAAAAACGGATTCAGGTTCAGTTGGAGCTGCTTCTTTTTTTAAATACCAAACATTACCCATGTCAGTAAAGAATGCTCCATTTACTTTTGCAATTCCAAATTTAAAAAGATGAAACCGGTATTCAATATTCGCTTCGAGTTGCACATCGCCAAACCGCTCAGGAGTATTTACAAAACTTTTTATTGCCGATCCGGGTCCAAGTCTGCGTAATTGCCATGCCCGCATACTATTGGGGCCACCTGCAAAAAATGCTTTAAAGAATGGAAGATTATTTCTTTTAGCAGGGTTTATTGTGGAACCAAGTTCATAACCAACTCCGCCCATCAATCGTAATACTAACGATGTTTTATCTGTGCCATCTACCCATTTTTTATAAACCTCTTTACGGGATATTTCAGCTTCCACTTTTATATATCGGTAGAGATTGGTATCAAAAAAATTGTTTTTTATTACACCGGTCAGCAATCCAGACTCTTCACCACTAAATCGGAAAAAATTTAACCTGTTTGATTTTCCCCAGCTTAAATCATATTTACCAGAAATTGAAAGTATAAGGCCATCCGTAAATAAATTTTTTAAAATCGGGTTGTTTAAAATTAATTTTTCGAGGCTGTCTCTGATTTTTAATGATGAAAATTCGATATTGGGAATTCGGACTGATGCGGATTGATTTTTCCAAAAAGTTTCATATCCCCAAGCCAGGTTGATTGATTTCTGATTAAAGTAATCGATACGATCCGTTAAGCCTGCACCAAAAGAAAAAACAGTTTTTGCATTTTCACGAATTGCTTTTGCATTATCCCTCCAGGATTTTAAAAAAAGAAATTTTTCTACACGGATAGCCTTTATATCCAGCAGCCTGGGAAAATAAATGTTATGATTGGCTGTTATCTGTTGTGTTTGTATTCCTTTTCGATTACCAAACTCTACACCATATCGAAAATTGGTTACAGAATGATTGGCACTTTTTCCGGTATTGCGATCTTGAAAATCTAAATTGAGACCAATACCCCAAAGTCTTCCGGTAACGGTACTCTGGCTGTTATTTCCTTCAAGCGTTACACCATAACTATATTTATCGGCTGGTGACAAGCTTAATTTGAAATCAACGGTATCTGTATTTACTCTTACAACCGGTTCAATGTTTACCAGCTTCCAGGCGCCTAAGGAATTGAAGCGGTCAATTGTGCGTACTAAATCATCCTGGCGATATAAATCGCCATGTTGTAAATAAATATTTCGTTTTAAAAATCTTGGCTTGAATAAATATCTCGAATAAATGATTCGAAGATTACCAGAGTCGAGTAAAACAGTTTTCTGATTTTGGTTTACGGTATCGGGGCTAATATCCGGGTAAACAGATATATGCCCGATATAATATTTTGTAAGTTTTATATTGTCGTACCCCGGTTTAAGCCGGTATTCAAGATTGGCAGTTGGTTTTTCCCGACGGGCTTTCAGTTTTTCAAAGAGTGCAATCTGATCAAATGGATCGAAGCTGGGTTGAAGCAATTCTATATCCAATGTATCCCACAATCCAATAATTTCATTGGAAGTAAAACGCATATAACCATTATTGCGATAAAGATTTACAAGCCTGTCCCTTTCTGCTGACATAGGGCCTTTGGCAAAAGCATCCCCTTTTTTTACAATAGCTCCAGCAGAATTTTCATTTGTAATTTTTTGAAGTTCGGCATTTTCAATTTTATAACCAACCGAATCCAGCGTAATCAATTTCGAAGGCTTCACTATAAATTTTACATAACTACGTTGCTGATCTCCTTTTATTTTTACCGTATTTGTATAAGTTATTTCACTATAATAATAGCCTGATGATTTCAATAGTGATTTCATAAACTCCATTGATTTTTCTGCAGCACTTGTATCGAATACAGGAGGTTTATTCAAATTGCTATGCAGAAATTTCTGAGCCGATCTTACCTGCATACTATCATCGAGCTGATTATAGAGTTGGGAACTGAGCTGGTCTTTTTTTTCTCTTGACATTTCCCCAACAACTTCCACCCGGGTGTCAAATACAAATGGCTTATTTTTTTGATAATTTTTTGGTAGAATACCGCAGCCCGTAAATATAGTAACTGCAATCGCTGCAATGCTTATTTTTACAAAGGGGATGAATTGAGGCTGTTTTATAAACATTATAATTTTTAATCGGATAATATGCTTTCCAAATCGCAGGTCAAAGATATTCAAAGTTTAGCCCATAAAAAAAGCCGGGATGAAGAAGGTTTGTTTATTGCCGAAGGTCCAAAAATTATTGAGGACTTTTTATGGCAAGGGAATATTGACATAAAACAGATTTACGCAACCAAAGAATGGTTGGATTTAAATAAAAAGAATACGGATTCCATTGAGACATTTGAATTAACTGAGCAGGAGCTTGAAAGAATTTCGCAGCTAAAAACGCCTAACCAGGTTATAGCTGTTATAAAAAAAATTGAAACGTTAAATTCTTTTCAGGTAAAAAATGAAATCACAATTGTGTTGGATACAATTCAGGATCCGGGAAATTTGGGAACTATTATCCGAATTGCCGATTGGTTTGGAGTTAAAAATATTGTTTGCAGCCCTGAGTGTGCCGATGTCTATAACCCAAAAGTAGTACAGGCAACTATGGGCAGTATTGCACGGGTAGCCATTTTATACAAAGAACTTATTCCCTGGTTAAAAGAGCAGAGAGATATTTCTATTTATGCAGCTACATTAAATGGAAAATCGGTTAATGACTTAGGAAAAATAAAGGAAGGGATAATCATCATTGGAAACGAATCGAAAGGAATCCATGCGACTTTATTAGGAATGGCATCTGATAAAATTTCAATACCCAAAATCGGGAAAGCAGAATCGTTAAATGCTGCAGTGGCAACGGGGATTCTACTTTCTCATTTGAAATGAAAAAATAAAAATAGTTTCGATTTGTAAATTAAATTTTCAAACTACCGAAACTGAATTGCATTCACCGGTTGAATTTTTCTTATGAGCAGCGAAGGGATTGTTAGCACCAATAAACAAATTAAAAATGTGCCGCCACAGATTAACCCAATTTGCCACCATACAATTTTTACAGCCGCTTCGCTCAGGTAATAGGCTTCTTCTTTTAGTTTTATAAAACCCGTTTCTTGCTGAAGATAGAGTAACCCTAGTGCGGTTAGTAATCCAAAAAGAATTCCGGTAAGGGTGATTAGTAAAGTATGCTGAATAAAAATTTTCTGAATGGTCCAGTTCGTACTTCCCAATGCTTTTAATATACCAATCATCCGGATGCGTTCCAGAACAAGAATAATAAGGCAAGTGATTAAATTAATAATAGCAACGATTATCATTATTCCAATCAGCACATTCCGGGTTACATCCTGCATATTGAGCCAGTCAAAAATGTTAGGAGAAATATTTTTTACACTTTTCGGTTCCCAGGTGGCAGGAAAACTGTCTGCCAGTCGAATTTCTTCCGATACCTTATCAATTTTTGAATAGTCTTTTAAAAAAATTTCATAACCTCCGATCTCATCTGCACCCCAACCATTCAGCTTTCTGATAAGTTTTAAATCACCAATGGCAAAATATTTATCGTAATCTTCTATTCCTGTTTTATAAATGCCGGTGATGGTAAGTTTGTCTGCCCGGTATTTATCTTCATCATCGATAGAGCTTCCCGGCCGGATAAAATAAATTAACACACGGTCATTTAATTTCAATTTTAATTGTTTGGCAGTATAGGATGAGATTACAATTTCCCGGCTATACGTGGAATCATTAAATTGAACGGGTCTTCCCTCAATCATAAATGTTTTAAAACGATCAAAATTATAACTGCTATCCACTCCTTTAAATTTCACTCCTTCCATTTCATCCTTTGTTTTTAAGATGCCATATTTGGTGGCAAAGGAGTGAATGCTTTCCACATTGGAATTCTTTTTTATATCAGATACCGCCAACTGATTATGATAAATCGGAGTTTCTTCGGCAAATACTGCTTTATCCGGCTGATTATCCTGTACCTGTATATGTCCGAGAAAGCTAAAAATTTTCTGACTAATCCTTTCCTGAAAACCGTTGGCAAATGACAACGTAATTATCATGACCGCTACACTTATAATTGTAGCAACAATTGAAAGCCTGATAATAAATCGGGAAAACGTTTTTTGCCTGTTAAAGGCAATACGATTTGCTATAAACCCTGCAACCTTCAAATGATTCTGTTTGTCTTCAAAAATAAGGGCATAATTTTATTAAATGTTCTCTGTTTATAATTTCTTTTTGGTTACCACGTTAAAAAAAAGAACTTTAAAAAACGCCCAGCAAGTGTACCAGAATATCTTTCATCTTTTTTCAGTTACTTTATACTTATTTATAAAATGAAACGATTTAACCTTTTTAAAGCATTTATACTGATTGTAGCAATTATTTTTTCAGTTATTGTAACTGCCCAGATACCGGATCATATTTATAAGACCAATATCCATTCGGTGAAATTGTTCAGAGCAGGAGATATTTACAGTTACCCGATTCTTAACTTAAACGGTGGTGAGGTTCTGGAACTGCATTTTGATGATAGAGATGGCGATTATAAAAATTACTATTATACTTTTTTACTTTGCAATGCCGATTGGTCCGTTGCATCATTACAGGCATTTGATTATCTCACAGGCTTCCAATCCAACCGGATTACAACCTATCGCAATTCTTCAATTTCCTTAACCCGGTACACACATTACCAGGCATCCTTGCCCGATCGAAATTGTAAACCCAACCGTTCGGGAAATTATTTATTAAAAGTTTTTTTGAATAATGATACCTCGAAATTGGTTTTTACAAAACGGATGCTGGTGGTGGAAAATAAATCTTCTGTTGTGGCACAAATTCAACAGCCCTTCAATTCGGCTGTCTATCTTACCAATCAAAAATTATTTGTAGGAGTTACTACGCAAACGAAAGTAAACATTTCAACACCACATGATATAAAAGTGGTTTTATTGCAAAATAATATCTGGACTACTTCAAAATTACTTAACCGTCCGAATATTTACCGGGGCAATTATTTTGAATACAGTGATGAAGCTCAAACTTCTTTTCCTGCAGGCAAAGAATGGCGCTGGATAAATCTTACTAACCTGCGGCTAATGAGTGACCGTATGCAGAAAATAGAAAATTTTTCAAAATCAACAGAAGTGTATGTAATAAATGATGGTGAACGTTTGCAACAAACTTATATTTATTACCGGGACCTGAATGGGTCATTCACAATTGAAAACACAGAAAATCTGAATCCATACTGGCAAAGTGATTATGCAAATGTACACTTCAGCTTTTTCCCGCCGGGTAACAGGCCTTTTGAAGGCAGAGCTGTACACATCTATGGTGAACTAACTCAATTCACAACCAATGACTCATCAAGAATGAATTTTAACTCCGAACGTGGGGCATATGAAAAAACACTTTCACTAAAACAGGGATTTTATAATTACAGCTATGTTACCGTATCCGAAAAAAATAAAAATGACAACACACCCGTGTATGATAATACAGAAGGAAATTATTGGGGCACCGAAAACAGTTATACCATATTGGTCTATTACCGCTCTTTCGGTGGCCGTGCAGATGAATTGATTGGATATTCCATCCTCAATTCTGCATTTCAACGGTAATTTTTCAGGAAAAAAATAATTTGAAGAATGCAGGAAGAAATATTTTTTTAATAGGGTTCCCAACGCTTATAAACAGTACGTGCCGAAGGACGTAAGCCACAAAATGTGGGAGGGTGATTGTAATCAAATGATTTTTTTTATTGGAAGATGAACGTTAGGCATTTGTGCTGTTGGGGGCTTCATCTATTCGTCGCCCCCGGCGACGGCTGCCAAACGAAGAAC
>JANOFP010000174.1:0-14627 GCA_031413675.1 Bacteroidota bacterium | reverse complement strand
ATACAACAGAAAGCACATGATATGGTGATGCAGTATGGCATCCGAAGTGTGAGTATGGATGATATTGCCAATGCACTCGGCATGAGCAAAAAAACTATTCCGGTATTTTATACAGGGCATTATCATATTGGCACCCATTGGCATAACAGCGTATGTTTTGTTCTGGCTGTTTAATAAAATAGATGGAATTCTGGAGCCATATATCCGCATACCGGGAGTTGGCTTTGTTATTATTATTGTATTTGTTGTTCTTGTTGGGTGGGTCAGTTCACATTTCCTGATGGGTGGTTTTATAAACTTCTTTGATACCTGGATGGAAAGAACTCCCGGTGTAAAATTTATTTATTCTTCAACCAAAGATTTTTTTGAGGCTTTTGCCGGTGATAAAAGAAAATTTAATCAATCGGTTTTAATAAACGTATTTGGAAATGATGTTTGGATAATTGGATTTCTTACTGACGAAGAAATGCAGAAATTTAATTTGGGTGCAGATAAAGTGGCTGTATATGTACCACAAGCTTACAATTTTGCCGGGCAATTGTATATTTTACCAAGAGAAAAAGTAAAGAAGATTGATAAGATAACACCCGGAGAAACGATGAAGTATGCTGTTACCGGTGGTGTGGTTGATTTGGATGCTGAGCGGACTGAAGAAACAAAAAAGTTGAACTGATTTTATTTTCAAATGAAAAAGATTTTCTCTTGCATATTATTTCTTTTCATTTCATTCACCGCTTTCTGCTGGGGATTTTTTGCACATCAAAAAATAAACCATTACGCTGTATTCTTATTACCCCCCGAAATGATGTCGCTTTACAAACCCAATATTGATTTCATAAGTGAACACTCCATAGATCCCGATAAAAGAAGATATGCAATACCTGAGGAGGGTCCTCGTCATTATATAGATATTGACAATTATGGTAAGTATCCTTATGATTCTTTGCCCCGAAGATGGGTAGATGCGGTTGCAAAATTTACTGAGGACACATTAAATGCTAATGGCATTGTTCCCTGGTGGGTGCAAACCATGTTGTTTAAATTAACAACTGCTTTTAAAGAAAAAAACCAGGCGAAAATTTTAAAACTGTCTGCAGAAATTGGGCATTATATTGCCGATGCACATGTACCACTTCATGCAAGCAGTAACCATAACGGACAATTTACCGGGCAAAGAGGTATTCATGGTTTTTGGGAAAGCCGGGTTCCGGAATTACTTTCAGAAAAACAATGGGATTTTTTTATAGGCAAAGCAGCTTACATAAAAAACCCGGGCGATTTTATCTGGAAACGTGTTTTAGAAAGTGCACTGGCATCTGATTCGGTATTAAAATTTGAAAAAGAACTCACCAATAATTTTCCATCCGATCAGAAATATGCTTTTGAACAAAGAAACGGAATTACGATCCGTCAATACTCATCTGCATTTACAATTGCCTACGATTTAAAATTAAAAGGAATGATAGAACGCAGGTTTCGGCAATCTGTTTTTGCAATAGCTTCTTTCTGGTACACGGCTTGGGTAAATGCAGGTCAGCCCGATCTCAAACAACTTTCCAATAAAGAATTATCTGAAGAAGATTTGAAAGAATTTGAAGCTTTGAACAATGCATGGAAGAGTGGCTCTATTAAGAGCAGGGAGCATGATTAAGGTTCGTAGTATTACTATTTAAATATTTCAATGTTTTCTTGCAGGCTACATTTTCTTTTTTGTAAATTTAACACCCCTTAACTTTTAAAACTTATCATAAACTTTATGAGAAAATCAACTCTTCTGATGATTACAGTTTTGTTGTCATCCCTACTTACTGCTCAAACTCCTATTATCAATTATAACAGTACCTGGAAATATCTTGATAATGGAACAAATCAGGGTACAACATGGAGAGGGACAGCTTTCAATGATGCTTCCTGGGTCAGTGGTGCTGCACAATTAGGATACGGTGATGGAGACGAAGCAACAGTAGTCAGTTATGGAAGCAATGCGAATAAAAAATATATTACAACCTATTTCAGAAAAACAATTACAGTTGCTGATGCATCGATCTACAGCAGTTTTATTTTAAGTATAAAAAGAGATGATGGAGCAGTAGTATATATAAACGGTACAGAACGGTTCCGTACCAACATGCCTACAGGAACAATTTCTTATACTACTAAAGCATCTACAGACGCCACAGATGATGGAAATACACCTCAAAATATAACATTACCAGCAGGTACTTTAGTATCCGGGACAAATGTAATTGCAATAGAAATACATCAGCGTACTGCCAACAGTACAGACATTTCATTTGACCTTCAGTTAACCGGCGCATCAGATATTACACCACCAACAATAAGTACTTTTTCGCCGGTTGATAATGCGACCAATGTAACAAACACCTCAAACCTTGTTGTTACATTCAATGAAAATATTCAGAAAGGAACAGGTAATATTCTTGTAAAAGAAAGTGGCATTATTACTCAAACCATTGATGTTACATCTGCTTCAGTTACTGTTTCTGGAAACACTGCTACAATTAATCCAGCTGACTTTAGTTTTGGTGCTGCAGTTAATATTGAAATTGCTGCTGGCGCATTTAAAGATCTTGCTAATAATAATTATGCTGGTATCATTAATACAACTACCTGGAATTTTTCCATTGTAAGTCCTGATGTCACCCCTCCAACAATAAATGCTTACTCGCCAACAGATAATGCAATTGGTATTTCCAACAGCTCTAATCTTGTACTTACGTTTAATGAAAATATTCAGAAAGGAACGGGTAATATTCTTGTAAAAGAAGGAGGCATAATAACTCAAACAATTGATGTTACATCTGCTTCAGTTACAGTTTCGGGTAGTACTGCAACTATTAATCCCGCCGATTTTACTTACAGTTCTGCAATTAACATTGAAATAGCTGCCGGTGCTTTTAAAGATCTGTCGAATAACAATTATGCAGGCATCCTGGATGCTACCACTTGGAATTTTAGTGTACAGGCTGCTCCATCAGGTCCACAAACACTCGTGGCTTATGGTGCCGCATGGAAATATCTTGACAACGGAACAAACCAGAATACTGCATGGACAGGTACAGGTTTTAATGATGCAGGTTGGGCTTCCGGCAACGGACAGCTTGGCTATGGTGATGCTGATGAAGCAACAATAGTAAGTTATGGACCAGATGCTAATAATAAATTTATCACTACTTACTTCCGAAAAACAATTTCAATAACTGATCCGGGCATATTTACATCTATTTCTGGTAGTGTAAAAAGAGATGATGGTATTGCGATTTATATAAATGGAGTTGAAGTTTACCGGAATAATTTAGCAGCAGGCGCTGCTTACAATACATTGGCAACATTAGCCAGCGATGACGGAGCAACTGCACAAACATTCAGTTTTAGTCCATCATCTTTTGTAAGTGGTAATAATATTATTGCTGTTGAAATACATCAGAATGCCGGTACCAGCAGTGATATTAGTTTTGATCTTGAATTAATCGGCAATACCGGTGTAGTGGTTCCAGTTATAACCCGCGGGCCATATATGAACAGTGCCTTGCAATCTGCAATTACAATCCGTTGGAGAACTGATATAGCAACAAACAGCAAAGTGAGTTATGGCACCTCGGCTGGTAGCCTTACACAATCAGTTACAGATAATACAAGTACGACAGAGCATATTATTACTTTAACCGGACTTACCACAAATACTCAATACTATTATAATATTGGCTCCACTACACAGGTATTGCAAGGTGATGCCAATAATTATTTTAAAACAATGCCAACTGTGGGCAGCACACAAAAAATAAGAGTACTTGCAATGGGTGATATGGGAAATAATTCCACCAACCAGGTTAACGTAAGAAATGCCTACCTGAATTTTAATGGAACTAATTATACCGATGCCTGGATTTTACTTGGAGATAATGCTTACCAAAACGGAACTGAAACTGAATATCAAACCAATTTCTACAATATTTACCAGGGAAGCCTTACAAAAAATCATGTGCTTTGGCCTGCTCCTGGCAATCATGATTACGCAAATAGTGCTGCACGTCAGGCAGATCATCTGATTCCTTACTACGATATGTTTACATTGCCTTCTGCCGGACAGGCTGGTGGAGTAGCATCAGGCACTGAAGCATTTTACTCCTACAATTATGGCAATGTACATTTCGTAGCATTGGATTCTTATGGCTGGGAAACAGGCAGTACAAGATTGTATGACACATTGGGTCCGCAAGTAACCTGGTTGAAACAGGATCTTGCAACAAACACACAACCATGGACAGTAGTTTATTTTCATCACCCACCTTATACCAAAGGTTCGCATAACAGCGACACTGAAACAGAGCTTATAAATATGCGAGAAAGAGTAGTGAGAATATTGGAAAGATATAAAGTGGATATGGTATTAAACGGACACAGCCACAGTTACGAAAGAAGTTATTTAATAAATGGACACTATGGAGTTGAAAATACTTTTAATTCTGCTACTCATGCCCAGAGTACATCCAGTGCAAAATATAATGGAACGGCTAACTCTTGTATTTATACAAAAAACGGGACAGATGTCGTAAATGGAATTGTTTATGCTGTTGTTGGTTCAGCAGGCCAGTTAGGAGGTTCTACTTCCGGCTATCCTCATGATGCTATGTATTATTCTGATGTAACCAACGGAGGTACTTTGTTTTTTGAAGTAGAAAATAATCGCCTTGATGCAAAGTGGATTTGCGCTGATGGACAGATACGAGACAACTTCACCATCATGAAAGAAGTAAATAAAACAAATAATATTACTATCGCATCTGGTACGCCTACACAACTTACAGCTAGTTGGATTGGGAATTATAGCTGGAGTACTACCGAAACTACAAGAACAATAACGGTTTCACCAACAGCTAATACAACATATACCGTTACAGATGGAGCTGGTTGCATTACAGATGTTTTCAATATCACAATCTCAGGTGCCCGAAACATTTTTACAGCTGCTCCCCGAGATGCTCCTACCAACACTGTGCTGAAAGTGATGCCGACTCTAACTAAACAAGGTGAGAAGGTAATTGTACAAACAGATTTAACTCAGCAGGCTTATGTTTCAGTAATTGATATAAATGGCAGAGTGGTTCAGGCTTTTAATTTCGTTCATACACTTTATATACCAACTGAAAAGCTGCAACCGGGTGTATATTTTGTCCGGCTCAATGGAAAACAAAAGTCAGAAGTACACAAATTTGTTGTTGTTAAATAAACTTAGTCAATCTAACCAAAACCGGGCTTGCCTAGCGAAGCCCGGTTTTTGTTTTCTTACATCCCGATACAATTTTGTTTCTTTGCAGCTTCAATAATTAAAAGCGAAGAAAGATACTGCGATGATTCATAATTTTAATGCTGGTCCTTCCATTTTACCAAAAGAAGTTTTTGAGGAAGCAAGTCGTTCTATTCTTGACTTCAACAATTCAGGTTTATCAATTCTTGAAATTGGACACCGTACCAATTTATTTGAACCTGTAATGAATGAAGCCAGGTTATTGGTAAAAGAACTGATGAACCTCGACAACGATCATGAAGTATTGTTTATGCACGGTGGTGCTACTACACAGTTTATGCAAATACCCATGAACTTGCTGAATGAAAACGAATTGGCTTCTTATACAGATACAGGTACTTGGGCCGCCAAAGCTATAAAAGAAGCAAAGTTATTCGGACATGTAGAAATTGCAGGCTCAACTAAAGAAACAAATTATACTTCCATTCCAAAAAACTTATCCGTAAGTCCCACTGCAGCCTATTTGCATATTACCGCGAATGAAACAATTGCAGGTTCGCAATGGAAAACCATTCCGTTTGATTGTGGAGTTCCGTTAGTAGCGGATATGAGCAGCGACATACTCAGCCGCCAATTGGATTTTAATAAGTTTGATTTAATCTATGCTGGTGCACAAAAAAATATGGGGGCTGCAGGTGTAAACCTGGTTGTGGTAAATAAAAATATTTTAGGTAAAGTAACCCGTGCCTTACCAACTATACTTGACTACCGGAATCATATTAAAGAAGAGAGTATGATAAATACGCCGCCGGTATTTGCCGTATATGTCGTTGTGCTTACGCTTCGCTGGTTAAAAAAAATGGGAGGGGTAGATGCTATTGAAAAAAACAATAATGCAAAAGCAAAATTATTTTACACCACATTAGATAGTCTTCCGGTATTTAAAGGGGTAGTAGCAAAAGAAGATCGCAGTAATATGAATGCGGTATTTGTAATGAACAATGCTGCACTTGAAAAAGAATTTCTGGACCTTTGTAAAAAAGAAAATATGATTGGTGTAAAAGGTCATAGAAGTGTGGGTGGATTTCGGGTTTCTATGTACAACGCTTTGCCCATGGAAAGTGTAAAAGCAATAACGGATCTGATGAAAGATTTTGCAAATAAAAAAGGATAAGATAAAAACATAAATACTCAACTGAATAGAGATGGCAATTATAAAACCCTTTAAAGCATTAAGACCTCAAAAAGAAATAGCGGCCATGTTAGCTTCACCGCCCTATGATGTGCTGAACAGCGAAGAAGCCCGTACGGCAGCATTAAATAATCCTGTCTCTTTTTTACATGTTACTAAATCTGAAATAGATCTGGCAGCTGGTATCGATACACATAGTAAAGAAGTTTATCAAAAAGCAAAAGAAAATCTGCAGCAGTTTATCAAAAATGATTTTTTGGCAACAGAAGTAAAAGCCTGTTATTATATCTATCAATTAGTAATGAACGGAAGAAGCCAAACGGGCTTGGTTTGTGTTTCATCAGTTGATGATTATTTTAATGACATTATTAAAAAACATGAATTTACAAGGCCAGAAAAAGAAAAAGACAGAATAGACCACATGCGTACGATAGAAGCACAAACCGGAAATGTATTTCTTGCTTACCGTGATGTAATGGAAGTGAATGCACTCATTAATGGTTGGAAAGCTACACGTAAACCTGAATATGATTTTACTGCTGACGATGGCATACAACATTCCATCTGGATAATAGACATGGATAATGTAATCAACTCCATCACACAGTTGTTTAGTACAAATGTGCCCTTCACGTATATTGCCGATGGGCACCATCGATGTGCATCGGCAGCAAAGGTGAGCAAGGAATTACCAAACAGCGAAGAAGCAAAATTTTTCCTTACCACCATTTTCCCAGCCAGCCAGTTAGCCATATTAGATTATAACCGTGTTGTAAAAGATTTGAATGATCATACTGAAGAAGAGTTTATCAGTGCCTTGCAGGAAGACTACACCATAACGCATAGTATGGAAGCAGTAAAACCATCCTCGCTACATGAGTTTGGAATGTATCTTGACAGTAACTGGTATATACTTACTGCAAGAAAAGGAACGTATACAAACGATCCGATTGGTGTGCTGGATGTAACTATATTTTCAAATAATATTTTAAAAAAATTGCTGGGCATAAAAGATCAGCGTACCGATAAGCGGATTGATTTTGTTGGTGGCATCCGCGGATTAAAGGAATTGGAAAAAAGAGTGGATAGTGGCGAAATGAAAGTTGCTTTTAGTTTTTTTCCTGTAACCATTAATCAGTTATTTGACATAGCAGATAGTGGAAATGTTATGCCGCCAAAAAGCACCTGGTTTGAACCAAAGTTGCGGGATGGTTTGCTTACACATATGATATAAAAGCTTTAACCCCGGCGATACTATTAAAATAATTTGACGGAGTTAAACTTTAGTTTAACAAAAAAAACGACAAATAATTTTTAACTTGCAGACCGTTCGAAATGACAATCGTCTCTCAATTATAAATTGTAGTTTAATGAAAAAAATATTTCTGGTTCTTCTTTCTTGTGGCCTGTTGCAAAACATTTTTTGTCAACCGGTTGATGATGTAAAACAAATGCGGGAAACGGCACAGAGTTTTTTACGTAACGGCGATTATGACAATGCCATATTGGTTTTAAACCGTGCATTGCAGCAAGATAAAAACAACCTGGAATTACAGAAAGATTTAGTGATGGCGTTTTATTACAAAAGAGATTTTGTAAAAGCATTAGAAGGAACAAAAGCCCTGATTGACAGAGATGATGCGGATGTAATGACATTTCAAATTGCAGGAAATGTATTCAAGGCATTGGAAGAAGTGAAAGATTGCGAAAAAATGTACAAAAAGGCATTGAAAAAATTTCCGAAAAGCGGACCGTTGTATAGCGAGTATGGCGAGTTACTTTGGGATTTGAAAGATTTTTCAGCCATTGATCAATGGGAAAAAGGCATTCAGGCAGATCCTGCCTTCAGTGGTAACTATTACAATGCTGCACAACATTATTTTTTTACAAAAGATAAAGTGTGGAGTCTTGTTTACGGAGAAATATTTGTGAATATGGAAAGTATGACTGAACGAGGTGCGGCTATGAAAAAATTATTGCTCGATGGTTACAAAGAAAAATTATTTTTAGAAAATGAGTTACTGAAGGACCTGGATAAAAACAAAAGCGAATTTTCAAAAGCATTTCTTACCTCAATGAATAAACAATTTTCGCTTGCTAATAAAGGGGTTACTACTGAAACACTAACCATGGTAAGAACCCGGTTTATTTTAGACTGGTATGCAAATAATTCAAAAAAATTTCCTTTTAAATTGTTCGACTATCAGTTGCAACTGATACGTGAAGGCATGTTTGAAGCATACAATCAGTGGCTATTCGGAACAGTAGAAAATCTGGCTGTATACGACAATTGGATAAAAACAAACAACGAAAAATATACAGCCTTTGCTAATTTTCAAAAAAGCAGAGTTTTTAAAATGCCAGCAGGGCAATATTACCAGGCACAGTAAAATATATCAGTATTTAAAATAATAGTCCCGCATATGGCGGGATTTTTTATTTTTAGCATAAATTGTTAGTTCAAGTTTTTAACTGCCATAGCTATTTTGAATTTTCTTAAACAATAGAACCAAAATGGAACCAAAACGATTGTTTGACTGTATCAATTACCATTTACAAAAACAACCGCTGCCAGACATGCTGGCTGCGAAAGAAAATGGTAAGTGGCGAGCTTATAGTACCCAAGATGTAAAAAACATCGTTGATCGCCTCGGTAGTGGTTTGTTGAATTTAGAAATAAGTTGTGGTGATATGAGTGCCGAAGGCAGAGATAAAGTAGCAATATTAAGTAAGAATAGGCCCGAATGGCTGATGCTGGATATGGCCGTGCAGCAGATCGGAGCATTGCTTACGCCGATTTATCCCACCATTAATGTAAACGAATTGGAGTTTGTGCTGAATGACGCACAAGTGAAAATTGTTTTTGTAAATGATGAAGAAACGTTCAATAAAGTGCTGAGTATAAAAAACCGGGTGCCATCACTGAAAGAGATTTTTACATTTGAACATGTTGCAAATGCAAGGCATTGGAAAGAGGTTTTGAATCTTTCAACAGCTGAAGCCCTAGTAAAAATTCCGTTGATTGCAGAAAAAATAAATGAAAGCCATCTTGCTACAATCATTTATACATCTGGCACTACAGGCACACCAAAAGGAGTAATGCTTTCTCATAAAAACATTTTGAGTAATGTACTGGAAAGCATAAAATGTTTTCCACCCGGAGAAAATTTGAGGTCGCTTAGTTTTTTACCCTTGAATCATATTTTTGAAAGAATGGTGAGTTATTTATATCTGTTTAGAGGTACTTCAATCTATTATGCAGAAAGTCTTGATTTGATAGCTGACAATTTGAAAGAAGTAAAACCTCATATGTTTACCACTGTGCCAAGGTTACTTGAAAAAATGTATGATAAAATAATGTTCAAAGGCGGCCATTTAAAAGGTGTCAAAAGAAAATTATTTTACTGGGCGCATGATCTTGCCGAAAAATTTGAAATAAATAAAAATAATGGATGGTGGTATGATGTTCAATTAGGCATTGCCAATAAACTAATTTTCAGCAAATGGCGGGAGGCATTGGGTAATAATATAAAATGTATTGTAACCGGTGGTGCAGCATGCCAGGTAAGATTAATAAGAATTTTTACCGCAGCAAAAATTAGTGTTATGGAAGGATATGGCCTTACCGAAACAAGTCCGGTAATAGCGGTAAACAGGTATGCTGTAAAAGGCAGAAAGTTTGGAACGGTAGGCCCTTTATTAGATGGTGTAGAGGTAAAAATTGCTGAAGATGGTGAGATACTTACAAAGGGTCCCAATGTAATGGCGGGTTATTACAAACGACCTGATCTGACTGCGGAAGTTTTTACGGATGGTTGGTTTCAAACCGGTGATATCGGAATGCTGGTGGATGATAAATATTTAAAAATTACCGACCGGAAAAAAGAATTGTTTAAAACCAGTGGCGGAAAATATGTAGCCCCATTACCCATAGAAAGCAAATTGAAAGAATCGATGTATATAGAACAAGTGATGGTAGTAGGAGCGGAAAAGAGATTTGTTGGTGCTTTAATCGTTCCTTCTTTCCCAAATTTGCAAGAATGGGCAAGGCATAATGGAATAAAAAATCTTTCAAATATTGATTTAATCAAAAACGAGAAAGTAATAGATTTTTATAAAGAACTGGTGGAAAGCTTTAATAAATTTTTCAATCATGTAGAACAGATAAAAAAATTTGAACTGATGAGTGATGAATGGAGTGTAGAAAGTGGAGAGATGACGCCTAAACTTTCAATGAAACGAAAAGTGATAATGGAAAAATATAAAGCTGCGATAGAAAGAATTTATCAATAATACCGAATCGCCATTCAATTTAATCCAAAACGAAAGTCATCTCTGCTCGCGGTATTCTTGTCCCGATTTGCTTCGGGAATACCGGATTTTTTTGGATTAAAAAGTAAATCAAATTGGTAATAAAAGAAAAGTCTCTTGTTTCCTTCAAGAGACTTTTTTTATCAAGCTAACACAAATAGTATTTAATGTTTGTTACCCGGTCTGCCGGGAGGGCCACCTCTTCTATTCATCATCTTTTGAACAATCTCTTCATATTTCTTTTGCTGATCAGGGTTCAATATGCCTCTTACATTTCTAAAATGCTGAAAATTATTTTTTGAAATTTCCGCTTCTGCTTGCGAAATTTTATTTGTGTATGACTGAATAAGGCTATCGCTTGCAGAAGTTTCTTTGAGCAAGCTAAACAATCCCTTTTTATAAGAACTTACTGAATCGAACAAAGGTTTCATAGAAGCAAAATGGGCATCTCTTAATTTGGAATGCGCTGCTTTTTGTTTTTCATCCTCATTTAATTCTTTAGCTAACCAGTCACTCATATTCCTGTTTTGCCCACTTCTGTTGTTTTGTCTCTTTCCATTCCATAAAAGATAGACCAGAACTCCGTTAATAATGAGCAATGTAATAACAGCAAATGCTAGTAATTTATTTGTCCTCATTGATATCCTCCAGTGTATTATTATCACTTAAGTTAAACTCAGCGGCAATGGTTTGAATTGATTCGTCGTAAGAAGTGTTTAGGGTTGAACTGTCTTTTTGAAAATAAATAAAAGCATTAATGATTACGACAAGAAAAAGGCTTACAACAACAAATGCAGGCTTTAGAAACCAGCTTTTTACAGGTTCTTCTGCCGTATTTTGAGCAAGCATCCTTGCTTTTAACCGGGTGTAAAAAAATGCGGGAACCTCGGCTCTTTTTGCTCCGTCAAATGCATTTAAAATCTGCTCAACCCTATTTTGTTTATTCTGTATCATAATAACACTGTTTTTGACGTTCAACTTGCCTTAAACCTTCGGTTAGGAAAGATAAAAAATGTTTTCTATAACTCTTTTTCCAGTTCTTTTCTCAGGTTCATCTTTGCCCGGTGCAACAAAGACTCTACCGCCGAAACTGATGTTTTCATTATATCACTCACTTCTTTATAGCTCAAATCTTCCAGTTTATTTAGTGTAAATGCCGTTCGTTGGTTTTCTGGCAATCTGGTAATTGCTTTTGCTAAAATCCGGGCATCTTCCTTTTTCTCCATAGCTATACCTGGGTGATAAAAGTCTGGAGGGTCATGTATTATTTCATCGTTTTTGCCAAAAATGCTTTGAATAAATGCAAACCTTTTTTTGCTTTTCCGGCTTCGCAGTAAATCAAAAGAACGGCTAGTGGCAATTCGATAAATCCAGGTGGAAAGTTGTGACTCACCTTTGAAGGAATGAATAGAACGGAAGACCTGAATAAAAACTTCCTGAGAAACATCTTCAGCATCCATTTCGTTTTGAACAATGCTGATCACGGTATTGAAAACCCGGTCCTGAAAATTGTCCACCAGCCATTTAAAAGCTTGTTCGTTTCCATTTCGTAATTGTAGTATGAGTTCCTGTTCGTTCAATAGCTATAAAACTGGTTTTATATTAATAAGGCAACTTACGAAAATAGGGTGGTAAATAAAAAGCCAATCATGAAACTGATTGGCTTTATATTATTGAACAATTGTAAAGTAGCCCGGACAAGAATCGAACTTGTATCTAAAGTTTAGGAAACTTCTATTCTATCCATTGAACTACCGGGCCTGTTAGCTAACAGTTTATTCTATCTTCCTGATAGCTGATTGTAGAATAACAGCGACAGGGCGGCAAAAATAGCTAAACTTATTTTCAAAATGCCATGTAGGTTTCAGCCCTTATCTTTGCGCTCCTATAATTTTTTTTTTATGAAATTCTATAATATTCTTATTAAATACAGGCTTCTCATTGGTTTGGCTTTGCTTGCCTTGGGTGGTTATGTAAATTTTTCTGCAAGCTTTTGGCCCGCATTTCCTCTTTATTTAGTTGGCGTCATTTTAATAGCCGGTCATTTTTTCTTTGGTCCATTACGATTGATACAGGAGTATATGGAAAACGGTGATATGGATGGTGCGGAAAAAGTATTAAATACAATTAAATTTCCTAACCTGCTATACAAACCCATACGCTCCGTTTATTTTACATTAAAAGGAAATGTAGCGATGATGAAACAGGATTTTGATGGCGCAGAAAAAATGATGAAGAAAGGATTGGATCTGGGAATGCCGATGAAAGAAGCTGAAGGCGCAAGCCTGTTACAGATGGGAATGCTGATGATGCAGAAAAATGATTTGAAACAAGGCGAAAGTTATATTCGTCAGGCACTGAGAAAAGGATTGCCGGATAAAGAAAACGAAGCAGCCGCCTATTTACAAATGTGCAGCCTTATGATGAACAAAAGAGAATTCCGGTCTGCAAAAGATTTTTTTAGAAAAGCAAAAGCTTTAAAACCAACCACAGCACAGATTGTTGATCAGATAAAACAGATTGAAAAATATATTACAAGAATGCCCGGATAAAAATTATTTTTCATTACACCCCTTTAGGGGATGGGGCAAAATATATTACAAGGATGCCGGGTTAGTGGTTGATTTGTTAATTTGTTGAAAGGTTGATAAGGATTTTTCTTATTGGCCTTTTTTATTTTCTTTCAATTAAACAAGTATATTGTATTCACTTAATTTACTGTATGAAAAAAATTCTTCCATTTATCAGCCTGTTTTTTATTCTTTCTATTTCATATGCACAACGTAGCAGTACTTCCCATTGGAAAAATACTTTAATACCACAACCAACTTCAATCTTAATCGGGAAAGGGTTTCTTAAATTACCATATTCTCTTTCTATAATAACCCCTAAAAATGCTGAGCTAAAAAAGATAGCTGATAATCTTGCAGCCACATTGAGTAATACAGCCAATGAAGTGAAAGTTAAAGAAGGAACAGTAGCTATTCCCAAATCAATATTCTTGTCTCTCATGCCCGACAAAACCATTCCTAAAGAAGGATACAGACTGAAAGTAACAATCAATGGAATAACGATTACGGCTAATGAGTCTGCTGGTATTTTTTATGGAGTACAAACATTATTACAACTATTACCGGAAGAAGTAGTAGAACACAGGATTCGCAAATCATTAACTGACTGCTTCGTTCCTATAGTTACCATCGAAGATCATCCCCGCTTCGGCTGGAGAGGTTTAATGTTAGATGTATCCCGCCATTTTTTTACTGTAGCACAAGTAAAAAACTATATCGACCAGATGGTGAAATATAAATTCAATCTGCTTCATTTACACCTTACCGATGATCAGGGCTGGCGGTTGCAAATAAAAAGTTTACCGAAACTGACAGAAGTAGGTGCCTGGCGGGTAGATAAAACCGGAACCTTTGGACAATTTTCTTCGCCATCTCCCAATGAACCAAAAAATTATGGTGGCTTTTATACACATGAAGACATTAAAGAATTAGTGCAATATGCTAAAGAACGATTTGTGAACATTCTTCCTGAGATAGATATTCCCGGACATAGCCTTGCTGCTATTGCTTCTTATCCTGAACTTACTTGCACACCAGGTACTTATTCAGTTAACTCAGGCGAGCAATTTATGATTTGGCCCGGCAATGGCGAACATTTTTATGGAATATTAGACAATACACTTTGCCCTGCCTATGAAAAAGTGTACGAATTCATAGACAAAGTATTTACCGAAGTAGCGCAGTTATTTCCTTTTGAATATATTCATATGGGTGGTGATGAAACAGCCCGGAATTTTTGGGAAAAAAGTGAAGTGATAAAAACAATGATGCAAAAAGAAAAGCT
>JANOFP010000173.1:0-22974 GCA_031413675.1 Bacteroidota bacterium | reverse complement strand
CGTGAATTACCCATTGAAGTAAAAAAAGAAGCCAAAGTTCTTTTTCTTATTTCACCGGTTGTTTATGCAATTGCATTTTGTATCTCATTCTGGAAACCTGAAATTAGTATTGGCATTTTTGTAATCACACCGATACTTTATTTACTCCCCAATAAGCTGGATAAATACATGCCGTAGAAGAAATAAAAAGATACTTGTTTCTTATTTTTTCGTAATCGTATTTCAAATTTCCATTGGTAAATGACATCAATTACTCATGTCTTTCAAATTATTTTCATTGAAAATTCAATGACTTTTTAGTGCAAACCCCGTCATTTCCCCAATGAAAATCCGGTAACCAGCTACTGTTATCCCCAATTAATTATCCCGGTTATTCCAAGTAGCTTCATTGACAAATTGATGATTTCTCCAATGAAAAACCATTTTTCTTATTGGACAAAAACCATTTTCCCTTCGGAGAATGGGGGTTTGATGTGCAAAAAATAGTTGAGGAAAAAAGCAAGTTCATATTGTTGAGATACGAAAACAACTATATTTGATGCCGGGTACTTACATCCATTAAAAACAAAATTTAAAAATCATGGCAAAAAAAGTTGCAAAGAAAGCTGCGAAGAAAGCGGCTCCAAAAAAAGCTGTTAAAAAAGCAGCACCTAAAAAAGTAGCAAAAAAGAAATCTGCACGTAAACCATCTGCCGCATTTATGCGTCCGCTTACTCCAAGTGCAGCATTAGCAGAAGTAGTAGGAAGTAAACCATTACCACGTACTGAAGTAGTAAAAAAACTTTGGGTTTACATTAAAGCAAACAATTTGCAGGACAAAGCCAACAGACGGAACATTAATGCTGATGCAAAATTGAAACCTGTTTTCAGTGGCAAAGCACAAGTATCTATGTTTGATATGGCAAAACTGATTTCAAAGCATTTGAAATAATAAAATATTTCAACAATGAAAACGGGTATCATCTGATACCCGTTTTTTTTATCCATAAATTATTTTCTCTCAAATCTATTTTTCCATCTGTTCGATTACCGCCTGTGTAACACCCGTAAAAGAAAATCCTCCATCATGAAAAAGATTTTGCATGGTTACATATTTTGTAAAATCGCTGAAGAGCGTTACGCAATAATTTGCACAATCTTCTGATGTTGCATTGCCTAAGGGACTCATTTTCTCTGCATAATTAATAAAACCATCAAACCCTTTTACACCACTACCCGCAGTAGTTCTTGTTGGCGATTGAGAAATGGTATTTACTCTTACTTTGTTTTTTACACCATAGTTATAACCAAAACTTCTTGTTACACTTTCCAACAATGCTTTTGCATCAGCCATTTCGTTATAATCGGGAAAAACCCGTTGTGCAGCGATATAGGTTAAAGCAACTACACTTCCCCATTCATTAATTGCATCCATATCCCATGCTGTTCTTAATACACGATGCAAACTCATGGCAGAAATATCCAGTGTTTTGGCATTCCATTCATAATTTATTTCAGTATAGGGCTTCCCTTTCCGCACATTAATACTCATACCAATTGAATGAAGAATAAAATCAATTTTACCACCAAAATGCTCCATTGATTTTTCAAACAGGTTTTTCAAATCTTCCATATTAGTTACATCTGCACCTATAACAGGGGCATTACCACATGCAGCAGCCAGTTTATTTATTTCTCCCATCCGCAGTGCTACCGGAGCATTGGTTAAAACAATCTGTGCACCTTCTTCATAACATTTTAATGCCGTTTTCCATGCAATGGATTTTTCATCCAGAGCACCAAAGATGATTCCCTTCTTTCCTTTCAGTAAACTATTTGACATAATTGTTGTTTTAAAAATTGTGAGTAAATGTAAGAAGTAATTGTTATTTCAGAATCTCTTTTGGGTAGAGTTGCCCGATAACCAATATCATTAAGAAAGATAAACCGATTATCATTGCGACAGTTACTAAAAAATAGAAGAACAATCTTCCAAAAGATTTTCTCGGGTTTATAATTTTTTGACAGTAAATATTTAAAAAATAAGCAATAAAAAGAAAAGCAATGATTAAAAGGAAGACAATGATCTTTTGCATACTGTATTATTAATTCATTACCATCTCTCTTGCATTTTCAATGGCTGCGGCTGTTGGTTTTTCGCCACTCAGCATTTTGGCAATCGTGGTTATTCTTTCTTCGGTAGTTAGTTGGCGGATATTTGTTTTCACTTTGTCTTTCACTATTTCTTTATAAACAAAATAATGAGCATCTGCTTTGCCGGCTATCTGTGGTTGGTGTGTAATACAAATGACTTGCCTGCTGACTGAAAGATCCTGCATAATTATTCCTACTTGTCTTGCTGCTTCGCCAGATATACCGGTATCGATTTCATCAAATATCATAGTGGGTAAATCAATCTTTTTTGCAACAAGCGATTTTATGCAAAGCATCAATCTGCTTAATTCACCTCCGCTTGCTACTTTACGCAACGATTGAAAATGTCCGCTTTTATTTGCATCAAACAAAAATTCAATAACATCACATCCATATTCATTAAAATCAGTTGCCGCCTTTATTTCAACTTTAATTTTTGCACCCGGCATGCCAACCTGCTTCAACAATTTATGTACCCTTTCTTCAAGGGGTGCAATCTGACTTTTTCTGTTGTTGGTTATTTCTTTTGCATAAAGGGATAAAGCTTGTTCAGACTCCAAGAGAGAAATTTCCATTTGACGAATTGCGTCATCAATATTTAATACGGCCCGTAACTTATTTTCTATTTCATTTTTTATTGCAATTAATTCGTGAGTAGTTTTAACCCCATGTTTTTTCAGCAGTTTGTAGCCCGTTGCTATTTTTTCATTTAATTGTTCTATCCGCTGTGGACTGTAATTAATTTGTGTACTGATATTGCTTAATTCATCTGCTATATCCACCAGTTCGGTACGGTTGGATTGCAATCGCTCTATTACTGGAGACAATCCCTGATGAAAGGATGAAAAATTGTTTAATTGATTAATTAAAATTTTTAACTGTTGTACGATTGGAGTTTCAGACTCTTTCAAATCAAAATAGACTTTTTCTATTGCCGCTTTGATACCTTCTGCATTACTTAGCATTTTTAACTCAGCATCCGCGTCTTCTAATTCATTTTCTTTCAGAGAAGCTTCTGCCAGTTCGTTAAATTGAAATTTATTATAATCTGCTTCTTTATCAAATTGCAATTTTTGTTGTTTCAATTCATCACATTCTTTTTGAAGTATCTTCCATTGATAAAAAACTTTTTTGTACTCAGTTAAAATAGCTGCCTGTCCTGCAAGGGCATCCAATACTTCGCGTTGAAAATTTGATTCACCTAAGTCTAATGTATCAAACTGCTGATGTAAATCGACAAGCATCGAACTGAGTTCGCTCAATTGTGAAAGCGTTACTGGCGTATCATTTATAAAAGCTCTCGATTTTCCATTGGTGGAAATTTCTCTTCTAATCACCAATTCATCAGTCACATCAAAATCGTTCTGCTCAAAAAAATTTTTGATTTCAATTTTTCCATTGGCGTCAAAAACACCTTCGATTACTGATTTTTTTTCTTTGGAAACTAATACTGAACTATCGGCTCTTTCGCCCAATATCAAACCCAATGCACCCAATATGATTGATTTTCCTGCACCGGTTTCGCCGGTAATTATATTGAGTTTGCCTGAGAAATCAATTTCCAGTTCATCA
The DNA here is from genome assembly GCA_031413675.1 of Bacteroidota bacterium. Taxonomy (GTDB): domain Bacteria; phylum Bacteroidota; class Bacteroidia; order Chitinophagales; family Chitinophagaceae; genus VBAR01. The sequence goes on along the minus strand of JANOFP010000173.1, from coordinate 19,269 downwards.
ATAATAGCGTAGTTCTGTATAGAAAGTTTCTTTAACATTCGTTGAAGCAAATTAAGGAAAATTCGGGGAGTGATGAGGAGAGTATATAAAAATTCTTCTGGACTCGGACAGTATTTTGTTTGGAAGCAACAAAAAGAAAAAAACAACAGTTGGCTGTAAAATAAAAAACCCCCGACTCATTTACGAATCGGGGGAATTAAAAAAAAAGGAATATTATTTCATTTCAACAGCTGCGTGTAAATCGCCGTCAACTAAGATGCGTCCGCAGTTCTCACAAATCATAATTTTTTTATGCTGTTTAATTTCACTTTGCTTTTGTGGAGGAATTGCATTGAAACATCCACCGCAAGCATCACGTTCGATGGCTACAACGGCCAATCCATTTCGATAACTTTTACGAATTTTTTCATAACTCATCAGCAATCTTGAATCTACATGTTCTCTTGCTTCAGCTGCCATTTTATTAAAATGCTTTTCTTCTTTCTCATTGGTAGCAATAATTTTTTCAAGCTCCCCTTTTTTATTGGTAAGTACACTTTCTTTGGCTGCAATTGCTTTTTTTGCTTTCTCCAGTGTTTCAGCTTTCTCAGCTATTTCATCGTTTGCATCTTTAATATGTTTTTCGCAAAGTTTCACTTCCAGTTGCTGCATTTCAATTTCTTTATTGATAGCTTCAAACTCCCGGTTATTTTTTACATTCTCACTTTGCTTCTCATATTTTTTTACCAGTGCCTGCGCCTCTTTAATCCCTTCTTTTTTCTGCTCAATAAATTCTGTAACACCATTTATTTCTTCTTCAATCCTGGTTTTACGTGCATGCAATCCTTGAATTTCATCTTCCAGATCACTTACTTCCATCGGAAGTTCGCCTTTCAGAATATGAATTTCGTCAAGCTTACTTTCAATTTTTTGGAGATTAACCAAGGTGGTTAATTTTTCTTCAACCGAAAATTCTTTTACGTGTGCCATGTATTGTTTTTTATTTGTAAATGTTTTTTAATCCAAATCATTAAGTCAAATTGAATATTTTTTTAAAATGCTTCACCAACTTTTTGACCTTATTACGCTCCGTATTACTGACTAGCTGTCTATCTCAGAAATACCTTATCGGGTTAGTTACGACCCCGGTTTTAAGGACGGCAAATGTAGGGAATTTTTGGGCCAAAACATCTTTCAAAAGATCGACAGTGAACTGCTCACTTTCGTAATGACCTATATCGGCAATAACCATCCGGGAGTTGGCATCAAAAAATTCATGATACTTCATGTCAGCAGTTATAAAGAAATCAGCGCTGGCGCCTATTGCAGAACTAATTAGAAAACTCCCGGCGCCGCCACATACCGCCACTTTTTTACTGGTTTATGTAAAAGCTCCGAATGCCGGATTACAGAAATATTAAAGGTGCTTTTTATCTGTTGTAAAAAATTGATTTCATACATTTCACTCTTTAGTTCTCCAATTAGTCCACTGCCAATGGCTGAATGTTGATTCGAAAGACTTACAATATCATAAGCCACTTCTTCATATGGATGGGCTTTTTTTAACGCTGCTATTATTTTATTTTCAAGAAAAGATGGGAAAATGACTTCAATTTTTATTTCATTTTCTGCATGCCTCTCTCCGATTTTACCAACAAAAGGGTTTGCTCCTTCACCTGCTTTAAATGTTCCGGTTCCAGCTGCATTAAAACTAACTTCCGAATAATTCCCGATTTGCCCACCACCTATTTCAAAGATTGCTTTACGAACCTGTTCAGCATTTTCAACCGGCACAAATGTGAAAAGCTTTTTGAGTGTATTATTTTTTGGAGATAAAACAGAACAATTTACTAAACCAAGCATCTCTGCTATTTTCCCATTTACCCCTTCAATTACATTATCCAGGTTGGTATGGATGGCATAGATAGCAATATCATTTTTTATAGCGGCAATAATCGCTTTCTCCACATAGGTTTTCCCATTAATTTTTTTTAACCCCGAAAAAATAATTGGATGATGTGCAATTATAAGATTGCATTTCTTTAAAATAGCTTCGTTTACTACTGCCTCAGTTGCATCCAGCGAAACAATAATACCACTACAGTTCCAATCTGGACTACCCGTTATAAGTCCGGTATTGTCATACAACTCCTGAAGTGAAGGATGAGCTAATGATTCCAGGAAAGACTCGATTTCTGAAATTTTCATTGCTGAAAGATAAGTTGGTTTTGAGAAAATAAAGGTTCATAAATCATTCTTTGCCAAATCAAAAATTATTGTACCTTTTCCGCCCGATCTCCGCACCCCCTGATACTATAGCAGTCCAATTTTTTAATCTTAAAAATGAGATTATGTTACAACGAACAAAAGGTCGCCTTCTTTTAACCTTATTGGTTATTTCAGGTCTTGCCGGTACACTAAAAGATTCTACAATTTCTAAAAAAGAAAGAAAGTATGGTACAACTTTGATGAAAGATACAAAAACAGATTTTTTGAAAGCAGTAAAAGGATTATCTGAGGCGCAATTAGATTTTAAAGAAGCTCCAGATAGATGGAGTGTAAAAGAATGCGCATTCCATATTGCTGGTGCTGAAAAATTGTTATGGAGTATGCTGGAAGGAGCAATGAAGGCTCCTGCCAACCCAGAGAAAAGAGCAGAGATAAAGGTAACTGACGAACAATTTGTTGGAATGATACAAGACAGAACAACTAAATTTCCGGCACCAGAGCCCATTCAACCAAAGAATACGGGATTTAAAAACCTGGATGAGGCTCTTGCTGATTTTAAGAAAAACCGGATGGATCATATTCAATATTTAAAAACGACTACCGAAGACCTTCGTAACCATGTAGTACAACTTCCGTTTGGATACATAGATAGTTATCAGCTTTGCCTGATGATTGCAGCACATTGTAACAGACATACTCAACAATTGAGAGAAGTGATGGCTGCTGCGGGTTTTCCGAAATAATTATTCTAATCAATAGAGATAAAACAACCCAGTTTTTCATTAGAAACTGGGTTGTTTTATTTTATTTAAAAATGAATTTGCTTTCAATCGAAATAAATAAAAGCTAACCCCGTTCTTACGTAAAAACCGTAAGGAAGAATATGGTAAAAAGCCCTGTTGCATTTGCGGGTATATATGATTATTTTGCACCACCATTATTTTTTATAACTTATGAAAAAAATTATTGCTATTTCCCTTTTAATTACATTTTTTAGTGGATGTAAAAAGGCCATTGAAAACAAACAACAGGATCTTGTAATACAAGCCATGACTAATGGTCAATGGAAGATAACCAGTTTTACCTTAAACAGTTCAAATATTACTTCCGATTTTACGGATTACAAATTTCAATACTACAGCAATAAAACAGTAGATGCAATAAAAAATGGAGCAGTAGTGAAGACCGGGACCTGGGATGGAAATGCAACTACAATGACCACATCTGCAGATTTTCCAGCGGCTGTTAATCCTCTATTGCATATAAACGGAAGCTGGAACATTCTAAATAGCAGTTGGACCTATGTAGTAGCAAGTCAAACTGTTGGTGCAACTGTAAAGAACATGAGATTGGACAAATTATAGTAATTTTTCACAGACGAGTTATTTTTCCGTAACCTTTTGAATTAAACAACCTGTCGCAAAGATTGTCTTAACAGCCCTGATTAAAAGAATTAAAATCATTTCTTTTAATAACCATTAAGGAATGGTTTTTGACAATTATATGCTTCCGGAAAAAATAACCTATTGAAAAAAGATTTTATTCATACTTGTTTTCGGAGCCTGGGAATTTTTCTTCCCTTACTATTCATAATATCCATTTCAAATGGGCAATCTCCGGTTGCAAATTTCACTTCCAATATACAATCTGGTTGCTCACCACTTATAATAAATTTTCAAGATTTATCAACTGGTAACCCGTTTTCCTGGAACTGGGATTTTGGAAACGGTCAATTATCAACTGTGAAAAATCCTGTAGTCAATTATTCTACCCCTGGAACCTATACTGTGAAGTTGGTAGTGAGAAGTTCAGCCGGGATAGATGAAGAGATAAAAACGAATTATATAACTGTTGCTCCAGCACCTACAGCAAACTTTAGTGCAAATATTACTACAGCTTGTGCACCCACTACTATCCAATTCACAGATCTTTCTACTATTCCACCCGGTGCTGGAACTTTAACCAATTGGTTATGGGATTTTGGAGATGGCGTTACTTCAACTTTACAAAACCCCTCACATATCTATTCGATTGTTGGATTTTATACGGTTTCGTTGAGAATAACAAGTACAACAGGTTGTCAGAGCTTTACATCTGCAGGAAGATATATACGTATTGTAAGTGGTATCGCTGCTGATTTTAGTTTCGCACAACCTGTTACATGCCGGGCCCCTTTTATCATTAACTTTCAGGACCTTTCAAGTGGGCCTGGTACCTTAACCTATTTATGGGATTTTGGAAATGGCAGCCCAATTTCAACCTTACAAAATCCTACCGCTACTTACGCCGCTGCTGGTTCGTATTCTGTCAGGCTCGATGTTCAAAGTAATCTCGGATGCAACGGTTCAATAATTAAGGATATTGTAATTACGGGTAAAACCACAAATTTCAATATACCATCCAGCATTTGTATCGGACAAACAGTAACTTTTCAAAACAACTCTTCACCAGCACCTGTATCTTCATTCTGGGATTTTGGTGATGGCACCACTTCTTCACAAATTAATCCTAACAAAACATTTCTTTCCGGTGGAATTTTTCCAGTTAAACTTATTAATAATTATGGCAATTGTATTGACTCCATTACTCAAAATGTAACTATAATTATTCAACCAGCAGTCAATTTCACATTGAATGACAGTACTGCATGTAAAGCTCCTTTTACCGTTCAGTTTACGGATGTTAGTCCTGCTGCTTCTACCTGGCTTTGGAATTTTGGTGATGGAGGAACATCCAACTTGCAAAATCCTTCGCACACATATACCAGCAGTGGGGTTTTTGATGTTTCCCTAACGATAACACTTCCTGGCGGCTGTACCAACACAATTAAAAAATCGCAACTGATTAAAATAAGTAGTGCAAGTGTCGCTATTCTAAATGCACCTGATGGAGGCTGTATTCCATTTACGTATAGTCCAATTCCTCAAATACAATCCGTTGATAGTATTGTAAGCTATGCATGGGATTTGGGCGAACCGGGTGCTACTTATACTACACAGTTTCCTAATCATACATATAATGTTTCTGGAAATTATACTATTAGCCTTACCGTAACCACGCAAACAGGTTGCACTTCAACTATAACAATACCTAATGGAGTGAGAACAGGAACAAGACCTACTGTCAATTTTAGTTTTGTACCTAATAATGCATGTGCAAGTACACCGATTCAATTCACTGATCTCTCAATAACTTCACCGGGGGCAATGGTTGAATGGTATTGGGATTTTGGAGATAGTTTAAGCTCAACCATTCAAAATCCCCAGCATATTTATGAAGATACCGGAGCACTCATTATTAAACTCATTGTCTCCAATAATGGTTGTCGCGATTCTGCATTTCAACAGATACAAATCTTGCCCCCTGTAGCCAAATTCGGTTATATGGTAGATTGCAATAATCGATTACAAGTTACATTCCTCGATAGCTCATTAACTAATATCTCTTACGGGCCTATCACATATGAGTGGCGAATGGGTGATCCGGCAAATACAATTTTCTTTGGTCTACCTCCTCCAACATTTAACTATCCTGCTTATGGCACTTACACTGCAACTTTGATAGTTACTAACGGAGCTTGCTCTTATCAAAAAACAAAACAGGTAGTCCTTATAAACGAAACACCTGCTTTTACAATTAACAAAAACCCGGTTTGTAAAGGCGAAGTGTTTATATTAAACGCAACTGTAAGCAATGCAGCTAATATTAAAGATTATTCATGGACTATCGGTGCAGCAATATTAAATGATACTACCCGCACTCTTGATTATAGCTTGTCCAGCTATGGCAGTTTTGATGTAACACTTACTGTTGAAGACATCAATGGATGTTTCAATACAACTACAGTACCTAACTTTATTGTTGTGAGCGGACCACGAGCAAATTTTTCAGTAAATGGACCTGGTGGATGTGAAAACAGTACTATTAACTTTACAGATCTTTCAATACCGACAGCTTCGCCAATTATACAATGGACCTGGGGCTTTGGCGATGGTATTCAGCAAACGTATACTGCATCACCTTTTTCTCATACGTATACACAATCTGGCAGCTACAGTGTAACGCTTGCCGTAAAAGATAATGCAAATTGTGAAGATACTTTTTCAATTCCGAATGCTGTATTAATCACAAGACCCGTTGCGGCTTTTAGGGCTGATACATTTTATTGTCCTCTAACAGCATTACAATTTACTGATACTTCTTCCGGATCGGGATTGACCTTTAACTGGAGTTTTGGTGATGGAGGAACTTCAACTTTACAGAACCCTACCCATATTTACCCCTTAGGTGATAATTCATATAGCATCAAACTTACAATCCGGGATGTTGCAGGTTGTCAGGATTCAATTGTCAAAACGAATTATGTAAAAATCAGGAGTCCCCGTCCGGCATTCGATATTATTGATAGTTCTGGCATATGCATTCCATTACAAACGAGTTTTATTTTCCAAGGCACCAATTATCAAAGTCATTTATGGGATTTCGGTGATGGCAGTTCTAATTCAGCATTAAACCCCTCACATTTTTACAACGTTTATGGAACTTATACTGCAACATTATATCTGACAGGTCCTGGTGGCTGCATAGATTCTGCAAAGAAAACTATAAACTTATATAATCCTGCTACCACTACCCAAATTGTGTTTGATCCTGATACTGCATGCAATTCAATCACAACAAATTTCAACATCACAGTTCCTACCGGTTTTAATTTCCAATTTAATTATGGTGATGGAACATTAGACTCATCTCGACAAACCAGTCTCACACATTCATATGCTTCGCCTGGAAGATATTATCCCTATCTGGTTTTAACTGATAAATTTGGTTGTAGTGCATTTATCAGTACGTCTTCGCCTATTGTGGTATTTGGAGCTATTCCTTTATTTGGAAAAGATAAAAAAGAATTTTGTGACATCGGAGAAGTATTTTTTGTAAACTATACATTAAATGTTGATCCGATTGTTTCCAGTGTATGGGATTTTGGTGACGGAACTACAAGTACAGCAACAGATCCTTCGCATATTTATAGCGGAGCGAATACCAATATCGTTACTTTAACCGTAACAACAGAAAACCAATGCACAAGTTCACTTTCGGATACTGTTCGGGTATATGCAACGCCTATCCTGGCAATAAACAGCATTGACACTTTATGCATAAATAAAATCGAAACATTTTCAGGAGTGCTATCACAACCCGATTCTACCATCAAATGGCAATGGACATTAGGAAATGGAAGTAATGCACAAACACAACAAGTTAATACCGCCTTTAGCAGTCCGGGTAATTATCCCATTCAGTTGATTGCTTCAAATAAACTTGGTTGTGCAGATACTGTAGTAAAAACTATAAACGTAGCAACGCCTCCCACAGCAATTCCTGTAATTGATCCAATTACGATTATTTCTGGAACGTCGACCCTACTTAATATGAATTATACAGGACCCATTGTTTCTTATAACTGGCTTCCATCAACCAAACTGGACTGTAGCAATTGCCCACGACCTGAAGCCAATCCGCAATTCACGACTCGGTACAATGTTACTGTTACTGACAAATATGGTTGTATCAACAATGGAGATATTACTGTTCAGGTAATTTGTACGGGACAAAACTTTTTTATACCTAATACTTTTTCTCCGAATAACGATGGCAGTAACGACGTTTTCTATTTAAGAGGTACTGGTATATTCCGGGTAAAAGTATTCCGCATCTTCAATCGATGGGGAGAAGTTGTATTTGAAAACAGGGAAATACCAGTGAACAATCCTGCGTATGGATGGAATGGAAATTATAAAGGGAAAGCTGCCCAACCCGATGTATATATTTATCAACTTGAAATGATATGTGCAAATGGCGAAGTAATAAAATACTCCGGCAATATTGCGCTGATCCGATAAAACTTTAATGAAACGCTTTCATACCATTATCGTCTTTTGTTTTACTTTACTTGCAATAAAAATGCAAGCACAGGATATTCATTTCTCACAGTTTTTCGAAACACCATTGCTTCGCAATCCATCGCTTGCCGGAATTTTTAAAGGCGATATTCGTGTACAAGCTGTGTATCGTGACCAATGGAACAGTGTAACGAATGCTTATAAAACCGGATCTTTGAATGCCGAATTTAAAATGCCGATTGGAAAGGGAAATGATTTTGTTACTGCCGGTATGCAACTACTTTATGATAAAGCGGGAACAATTGGTTGGACTTCGACGCATGTGCTACCCGCATTGAATTATCATAAATCGCTGAGCAATGAATGGAATAGTTATTTATCACTTGGTTTTATGGGTGGTATTGTAAACCGAAGATTTGACAGAAGCAAAATGACTACGAATAGTCAATACGATTTTGGGATAGATGGTGAAAATTTTTCTACCCCTTTTTACTCCTATGCTGATGGTAGTGTAGGAATCAGTCTTAACTCGCAAGTAAATGCAAATGCCGACAATAATTTTTTTATTGGTGCGGCATATCATCATTTCAATAAACCGAAAAATTCGTTTTATCAGAACACCAATTTTACACTAACGCCAAAATATGTTTTTAGTGGCGGAATAAAATTTGCTGTAAATGATTATTCATTCGTTACACTTCAGGGAGATTATAGTTCACAAGGAGGCACGAAGGAAATAATCGGTGGCTTTTTATATGGATTAAAATTGGGAGATGATCCGGAGAATCCATTATACGTTATTCATGGTGGTGCATTCATGAGGTGGAATGATGCATTGGTACCCGTTGTAAAAATAGATTACAATCCTTTTTCTGTTGCATTGAGTTATGATGTAAATATTTCGAAATTGAAACCCAGCAGTTACGGTCGTGGAGGCTTCGAATTATCAATCTCTTATTCTGGTTTCAGAAAAAATAATTCTACAGTTGAGTATATGCGGTGTCCGCGGTTTTAAAAAAATCCATAAAGACACAAACATATAGTACAAAAATTCAAAATATTTTATGTGATGTGTCTTTATGGAAAATTACATTTAATTATTTATCATCAGTATTATTCATCTTAAATACCAGGGCAGCTAAGGCTCCGCCACCAAAACATCCTACGATATAAATCCAAATATTGCTCCAGGCAAAGGCATTGGATAAACTTTGTCCAACTGCAACAGCGGGGTTAAATGCGCCACCACTAAAACCGCCTAATGTATATGCCATCGCAGTTACCGTAAATCCAATTGCTAATCCATAAAAACTATTTCCAGCATTTGCTTTTGCTGTTGCTACATTTAAAACAACATAAGCTAAGGCAAATGTTCCCAGCAATTCTGCAACTAATGCTTGCATTGTTGTTTCGTCCAGATTCATTGCCGTGTTTTCAGGATTACCAAGTAACCAGCCTGAAACAAATGAAGCAAGCAATGCTCCAGCTAACTGACTGCCAATATAACTCAATGCATCGCCCAGAGTAATACGGCCCCGAATGAGAACTGCTAAAGTAACAGCAGGGTTATAATGACCACCAGAAATGTGGCCCCCTGCAAAAATCATAACCATTAAAGTAGCTCCAATTGCAATAGGTGCCATTGCTCCCATTGTAGAAGCCATTCCAACGGCTAATACTAAAAAAAATGTTCCGATAAATTCGGTAATGTACTTTTTCATAATCGTTGATTTTGGGTGATATAAACTTTTTAAAATAAATCAAACCTTTTGAAAGGTTTTTTGTTAATTTGAAGGTACCAGAAACATTTTAAAACTTATTTTCTTTTATACACAAAAAATAATTTCGTATGAAAATTGAGATGGGACAAGCTGCACCCGATTTTACTTTATATGCCAGTGATAAAACCCAGGTAACACTTTCTGAATTGAAAGGGCAAAATGTTTTATTACTATTTTTTCCCTTAGCATTTACCAGTACCTGTACAAAAGAACTCTGTTCGGTTCGGGATAATATTGGCTGGTATAATAATGTGAATGCAAAAGTTTTTGGAATATCAGTTGATGCATTGCAAACTCTGGCAAAGTTTAAAGAAGATCAACATCTCAATTTTACATTACTAAGCGATTTTAATAAGGATATTTCAAGACTATATGAAACCATCTATGAACAATTTGGTTATAATATGAAAGGTGTTTCAAAACGGTCTGCTTTTGTAATTGATAAGGAAGGTATTGTTCGGTATGCTGAAGTGTTGGAAAATGCCGGGCTTATTCCTGATTTTAAAGCTATTAATACTATTCTGGAGCAATTGACTTGAACTTTTTCATTGAATTAATCCATCCGTTTGTCATATTATAGTGATTTTTCATAAAAAATTGTGGTTTTCACGTTAGCTGAACTGATAATTTGGTTTACTTTTATGCAATAAATATAAAAGACCTATCGTTGAAACGACTTTTCTTCATATTATCATTTGTTTTTGCAACTTTTAGTTATTCAAATGGACAAACTACAAGATCAATTGCAACTCCTGGCGAACGTATTTTAAAAACTTATCCAGTTCCTGCCATTTCGTATATAAATATTGAGCTTGTAAAAAGTTCAAATACTACTTACGCATTAGTTGTTTATAATTTTCTGGGTAGAAAGATGTTTGAAAAACAAAACTTCTCTCAAAAGACAACCATTCTGCTTGATGAATTTAGCCGTGGTGTTTATATTTATCATCTTACAGACCTGAATGGAAGATTGGTTGAGTCAGGAAAGTTTCAAGTATCAAAGTAATATAGTCTCCCTTTAATTATTATTGCACTTCCACAATTAAAAATTTTAAATATTCAGTACTTTCTATACCCGGTACTGCAGGATGATCTGCTGATTGTGTTTGAAAACAAACCTGTCTGATTTTTCTTCTGGCGTCTTTAGCGGCCAAACTAATGATTTGTAAAAAAAGTGCAGGTTGTACAAGATTGGTGCAGGATGATGTTACCAAAAATCCCCCTGGCTTAAGTAATTTCATTCCACGAAGGTTAATTTCTTTATACCCTGCAATTGCTTTATCAATCGTTTCCCTGCTTTTAGTAAAAGCAGGCGGATCCAACATCACCACATCATATTGTCTTCCATCCTTGCCCCATTCCTTTAATACATCAAATGCATTTGCTGTTTCAAAATTGCAAACAGAACTAAGATTATTTAACCCGGCATTTTTTCTTGCCTGCAATACTGCATTTTCTGATATGTCAATTCCCAAAACAGATTTAGCTCCGTAATGAGCTGCGTGAATTTCAAAAGTTCCTGTATAAGTAAATGCACCGAGTACATCGGCATCTTTAACAATATGCTGAATGGCACGACGATTATCTTGCTGATCTAAAAAATATCCTGTTTTTTGTCCATTTTCTATATCAACAATAAATTTTAAACCATTTTCATTTATCTCAATTTTTGTATCAAATGGTTCAGATAAAAACCCTTTTTGTTGTGGCATTCCTTCTAATTCACGAACCGGTATGTCATTTCGCTCATAAATTCCCTTTGGATTAAAAATAGTTTGCAGTGAATTTACAATAGCAGGTTTCCAAATATCAATTCCCAATGCAAGTGTTTGGATTACAAAATAATCATTAAACTTATCAACGATCAGTTGCGGCAATTCATCCGCTTCACCAAAAACAAGACGACAGTTTTCAGTATAGCCAATTTTTTTTCTATAAGCCCAACATTCCTGAATCCTACGGAGGAAAAAATTTTCATTTATTTCATCGGTCTTATTTCTTGTAAGCAGCCGTACCCATATTTGCGATTTTTGATTAATATATCCTTTTCCAACAAATTTCTTATCGTGTGTAAAAACTTCAACAATCTCGCCATCACTTACAACACCATCTACACGGTCTACTTCATTATTATAAATTGAGGGGTGTCCGTTAGCAATTCGCGGTGATATTTTTTTATTGAGATAAACCTTTACCATAGCTGCAAACCTATGCCATAGTTTGGAACAACGTATGCCATACCTTCGGAGGTATGGCATATGGATAGACAAAATGTCCAAAAACACCCTGTTGGCAGTATTGTTGCCAACCTTACCTTTGCACCCAATTAAGAAAAAATGGCAAAAAAAGATATGACTGAGAAAGAATCCATTACCCCGGTAACCGACCAAGATTTTAATATCAATTCCGACGATAATATGAGCGGTACCAATCATCTGAATGAACCTATAGCTGAAGAATCGGAGCTGGAAAAATTGAAGGCTGAGTTGGATGAAGCAAAAGATAAATTGCTACGCAAAACTGCCGAGTTTGATAATTATAAAAAAAGGAATGCAAAAGAAAGACTTGAACAATTTATGACGGCAGGCAGAGAAGTGATTACCGATTTATTGGATGTAGTGGATGATTGCGACCGTGCACAAAAACAATTGGAAACGAGTGATGATGTTATCGAATTGAAAAAAGGGGTTACCCTTATTTTTCATAAACTGAGAAATAAATTACAGGCAAAAGGATTAAAAGAAATGGAAAGCATCCATACGGAATTTAATACTGACTTGCACGAAGCGATAACAGAAATACCTGCTCCTTCGGATGAATTGAAAGGAAAAGTATTAGATGAAGTGGTAAAAGGATATTATCTGAACGATAAGATTATTCGTTTTGCAAAAGTGGTGGTAGGAAAATAATTAGCACATCTGCACATTAAAGTATTATGGCAAAAAAAGATTTTTACGAAATATTAGGTGTAAGTAAAGGAGCAGCGGCTGATGAAATAAAAAAATCATATCGCAAAGTTGCAATGCAGTATCATCCGGATCGCAATCCTGGAGATAAAGCTGCAGAAGAAAAGTTTAAAGAAGCGGCTGAAGCATATGAAATTTTAAGTGATGCAGATAAAAAAGCACAGTATGATCGTTATGGCCATGCAGGTGTAAGTGGCAACGGTCGTGGAGGAGGTGGTTTTAGTGGCAGTGGTGGCATGAACATGGAAGATATTTTTAGTCAGTTCGGTGATGTTTTTGGCGATGATTTGTTTGGAAGTTTTTTTGGCGGTGGTAACAGACAACAGCGGGGTGGGCAAAGAAGCCGGGGTGTAAGAGGTAGTAACCTGCGGGTAAAACTAAAACTCACCTACGAAGAGATTGCAAAAGGTGTAACAAAAAATATTAAAGTAAAGAAATACGTTTATTGTACAACCTGTAATGGAAGTGGTGCAAAAGATAGTGGCAGTGTACAAAATTGCGGTACATGTGGTGGTAGCGGCCAGGTAAGAAAAGTACAGAATACTTTTCTCGGTCAGATGCAAACAGTAACAACCTGCCCTACATGCAATGGTGAAGGAACAACTGTAACAGCAAAATGTAATAATTGCAAAGGCGAAGGAAGATTATATACAGATGAAAATATTTCTATTGAAATACCAGCCGGAGTTCAGGAAGGAATGCAACTTACATTGAACGGAAAAGGAAATGCAGGTGAACGGGGTGGTATGCATGGTGACTTAATTATTTTAATAGAAGAAGATCACCATAAAGAATTGCAACGTGAAGGATTGAATGTTGCATTTGAATTGTATTTGTCTTTTGCTGATGTTGTATTTGGCACACAAGTAGAAGTACCAACAATTGATGGCAGAGCAAAAATTAAAATACCTGCTGGTACGCAAAGCGGGAAAATTTTCAGGTTGAAAGGAAAAGGATTTCCTGCTGTAAACTCCTATGAAAAAGGAGATCAGTTAATTCATGTAAGTGTATGGACGCCACAAAACCTGAGTGCAGAAGAAAAAGCAATAATGGAGAAACTTGGACATTCACCTAATCTGAAACCACAGCCTGATAAAAATGATAAGGGATTTTTTGATAAAATAAAAGATATGTTTTCCTGAGTATTAATTTCCATTACCCTCTTTTGATTTATTCTTTTTCTTTTTGTCTTTTAAATAAAGCCCTTTTGCTTTTTGAACAATGCTAACAAATTCCCGCTGTTGTGCATCAGCAGCAGAAGCATTTGCAAACAAGATTACATCGTTCCATTCTACACTTTTCAGATACTGTGACGAACGCAACAATGAGCCAAACATAACTACTGCAGTTGAAAAAATCTGGGATTTTTCCAATTCACTAAACCGGATGAAATTGTATTGACTTTGTTGCACAAAAGCTTTCCGCAAACTATCGGCTGGTAAACTATATTCCACTTTAATATCAGCAAAATTTCCAATCTCAGTACTATTAGCAAATACATCTTTCGAATTTATAGTTGGTATCACTTCAAATATCGCCGTCATAGAAAAACCCGAACCAATTTCACCACCTTCAATCTGTGTTAAAGAATCAGCAATATCGCCGGCACGGTTATCAAATCCGATCAAACGATATTCTTTTACAAACTCAGAATTAAATTTTACATTCATAAAAACACGGTCGGCAATTGTATAAAGCGTTTGCGTAAATTCTTTCATCAGTACCTTTTCAGCTTCATTAAAATTATCGATGTACGCAAAATTCCCATTCCCTTTTCTTGCCAACGTTTGAATTTTTGAATCTTTATAATTACCCATACCAACACCTAAACAGGTAAGGTAAATTCCTGATTCCCTGTTCTGCGAAATCAACTGGTCTAATTCCTCTTCTGTTTTCATACCAACGTTAAAATCGCCATCCGTTGCCAATATCACCCTGTTATTTCCATTCTCAATAAAATGATTTTTTGCAAGTCCGTAAGCGGTTCTTATGCCTGCTTCACCGGGTGTTGCACCACCGGCAGTCAATTCATCAATTGCTTTTAAAATTTTTTCTTTTTCATTGCCAGGCGTAGGTTGTAACATTATGCCCATTGCACCGCCATAAACAACAATAGATACAGTGTCTTTTTCTCGTAGATTGCTGGTAAGTAACCGGAACGCAGATTTTATTAAAGGTAGCCGGTTCGCCATCTCCATTGATCCGGAAACATCGATTAAAAAAACCAGATGTGATGGTGGCAACAATTCTGTATTTATCTTTTGCGCAGAAAGATTTAAAAAAAACAATTGATTATCCTGATTCCAGGGACAAGAAGTAAGAGTTGTTTGTAAATGAAAAGTAGCATTAGAATCGGGTTGATGATATCCAAGATTGAAATAATTCAACATCTCCTCAATACGCACAGCATCAGGAGGCACCATAGCATTTTGCGAAATGAATCTTCTTATATTACTGTAGGATGCACGGTCAATATTCAATGACATTCCTGTTTCCGGGAATTTATCTGCTTTTACAAACCTGTTTTCAAGTTGGCTTGTATACGTTTCTTCCCCGGTAAACCATTTTTTTTGAACTTCCCTTGCAAGGTCTTTTGTAAGTGACGCTAATTTATCTTTCTTAATATGCGTTACCGTGGAGGGAATTAATTTTAGATTCAGCTTCAGATATTCATCTGTATTTACAAACACTCTCTCGGGCCTGTAACCATCCAAAGAAAACAAAAGTGTATCTGGTTTTCGATGCGTTAATATTCCAAATGTTCCATACGAGCCTGTATGAAAAATCAAACCGGTTGTTTGTTGAAGAATTTTTACATTCTGCAATAAATTGCCGGCATCATCTTTTACTTCTCCCCGGATATAATATTGCTGGCAAAACGCAGCCGCATTAAGAAATAATAAGAGGAATATGGAAATGAATAATTTCACATGGCATTTTATGTTCAGAAAATTACAAAAAAAGAGTGTGTGATGTATGAGTAAATTATACCAGCTGGTAAATTTCCTTGAGATTTCTCCCCAAACCAGAATAATCGAGACCATAACCAACTACAAATTTATTGGGTATTGCAAAACCCACATAATCCAATGTCAATGGAAATGCAGTTGCCTCTGGCTTATGAAGTAATGTGGCTATCTTAAGCGACTTTGGTTGCTGATGTAAAAGCTTTGGCAAAAAATGATGCAATGTTTTTCCAGTATCAACTATATCTTCAACAATGATTACATCTTTATCAAATATATCTTCTTCCAATCCGATCGTAGACACTACCCTACCCGAAGATTTCATTCCTTTATAAGAAGCTAATTTGATAAAACATATTTCTGCTTCAAGAGTAAGTTGTTTAAATAAATCAGCAGCAAACATAAAAGAACCATTCAGTATTGCAATGAACAGGGGTCGTTTACCTGCATAATCCGAATTAATCTGTAATGCAATTTCCTTTACCCGTTGCTGTATTTTAGAATCAGAAAGATAAGTTTCAAATTGCTTGTCGTGAACCCTGATGACTGACATAATTGTTATGGCTTAAAAATTAATAACTGCTGTGCGGTTTTCAGATCATACCCGGAAAGCTTATTCCATTCCACAATTTCTTCAATTTTCACTTTATAACTACGGGCAATAGAATAAATGGTTTCTTTTGGTGCAACAATATGTTTTATTGCACTTGAAGTACTTGTAAAAGGTGCTATTTTCTTATCCGTTTGCATTGTTGGTAATTCAGATAAATTCAAACCGACATTTTCCTTTAATGCCAATTTTGGTTGAGTTGAAGCCTTTGCTTTTAAAAATAATTTCTCACCAACAGCGGGATATTTATTCGGAGTAAGAAAATTGTATTCTAATAACGATTCAATTCTCAAAGCCTCCTCCTGAGCGATGTCATGTAAAGTTTCGCCGGGCCGGACAATATGAAATTCATTATTGCCCGTTTTTCTTTTGCGTTGTAAATAAATTAACTGATCTTTTTCAGATGTTTCCTTTTCTTTCATATCATTAAATTCAAATATTCTCGCAAGTGGTATCGTGTATTGTTCGGCAACAGATAAAAACGATACCCCTTTTTGAATATAAACAACTTTTGTCTCATTTATTTTGAATTCACCGGAAGGATAAACTGACTTTGGTTGCTCGTTTCTTACAATTGGAGTTTCTGATTTTGTTACCGGACTAATAACCTCAACTGGTTTTATTTCAATAAGGGATTCCGGAATGAATACTTCCTTTGTCTCAACTTTTATATTTGCAAAATCCACAGTTGGCTTTTTTATTTGTCCCAATGCAATTAATGTATAATCCTGAAGATTATATTCTTCTATTAATTTAATAATAACAGGAGCATACTTCGGATTGGTAGCATAACCTGCTTTTTTTAACCCATAAGCCCAGCCGGAATAATCCGTTGGATCCAACCTGAAAAGAAAAGCATAGCGTTCGCTCCCTTTTAAAAAATTGGAATGATCCCTGTATGAATCGGCAGCTTCTGTATATTTTCTGAAGCACTCATTAGGCGCATCATCGGTATGCTTAACTGATTCGCCTCTCCATTCTGTTTTGCACTTTATACCAAAATGATTATTGGATTTTAACACCAATACACTTTGCCCGGCAAATGTTTCATGAATACCCTGCGCCAGTTTAATAGATGCGGGCACACCACTGCGTTGCATTTCAGCAATCGCAATTTCTTTGTACCTGCCGATATATTCACGGATGGCAGCATCCTCCTGTGCAACTAAAATTTGTGTGCTTGCTAAACTAAATAAGATGAAGAATAGTTTTTTCATACTCAATGAATATCTGGATTATAATTTTTTAATAAGGTACAAACCGTCACGCAATGTTATGGCAACTTTTTCAATATCTGTTCTTGCCGATATAAATTCATTAAAAGCTTTTATTGCTTTTGCATTTTTCCCATTCACGGGTTCTTCAATCACCTGGCCATGAAAAAAAATATTATCTGCTAAAATAAACCCATTTTTTTTCACTTGTGGAAAAACCAAGTTAAAATATTCAATATATCCGGGTTTATCGGCATCTATAAAAACTAGATCCCATTCTTCATGTAAAACGGGAATGATCTCTTTTGCATTGCCCTGATGCAAAATTATTTTTGAAGCGTATTCGGATTTTGAAAAATAATTTCTGGCTGTTGAAGCATCTTTTTCCCGTAATTCAATCGTATGCAGTTCGCCATCTTGCTGCAATCCTTTTGCAAGACATAAACCGCTGTAGCCCGTAAAAGTTCCAATTTCTAAAATCCGGTACGGACGAATCATACAACTAACCATTTCCAAAAATTTTCCCTGAAGATGTCCACTTAACATTTGATATTCTGAATGATGTTGTAATGTGAATTGATGAACTTCATTTAAAAGATCATTCTCCTTTGAAGTAAGACTTTCTGCATAGGATTGTATTTGCGGAAGCACAAGATCCATAGTTGCAAAGATAATTAAATCAGCCGGCAGTATTGAAAGGAGAATCCGGAATTGGTAATATGTTCTTTAACCAAAAATGATTCCATTAATCATTTTGCGATTTTGAAAACCCCTTGTTAATTAAAAATTAGGTTGTAAGGGTTTATTAGAATAAAAATCTAAAACATGTTTTGTTACTTCTTCTGCAGTGTCCGCAATTTTTAATAAATCAAAATCTTCGGGTGAAATATTTTTTTCAACAACAAGCATGGATTTTTTCATCCAATCTATTAAACCCTTCCAGTATTCTGAGCCTACCAGCACTAAGGGTACTTGTAGCATTTTCCGGGTTTGAATTAAGGTAGCAACTTCAAAAAATTCATACATTGTACCAAACCCACCGGGCATCATAATAAATGCCTGAGAATATTTTACAAACATCACTTTACGAACAAAGAAATAATCAAAATGCAGATTCAGATCCCGGTTCACAAATTCATTTGCGTGTTGCTCAAATGGAAGTTCAATATTAATACCAACTGATTTGCCACCAGCTTCTGATGCCCCTTTATTTGCCGCTTCCATAATACCGGGACCACCGCCAGTAATAATTCCGAAACCTTCCTGTGCTAATTTTTTTGAAACTTCAACCGTTAACTCATAATAAGGTTGCCCGGGTTTGGTACGAGCCGAACCAAATATGGAAATACAGGGGCCAATTTTAGCTAATGCTTCAAAGCCATCAACAAACTCAGCCATAATTTTAAATATCTGCCAACTGCTGTGTGCCTGGCTTTCCTTCCAGCTACGTTGTTTCAAAGCATTGATCGTTCTGTTCATTATTGTACATTATAGTGTGATATAAATACAATGCCATTCTACACTTTGGTTAAAGATAGAATGGCACTTACTAACTGTGTAAAGATACAATAATATTATACAGACTTACAACTTATCAATGCTATTAATATACTGGCAATTA
>JANOFP010000172.1:0-6762 GCA_031413675.1 Bacteroidota bacterium | reverse complement strand
TTTTTTATTTTATTTTTGATCAACTTTTCAACTTTAAAAACAATCTCAATAAATCTGAATAAAGTCCGATTAATAGGGAAAAAATAATTCAATTTTTTTAAAATATGTATTTATTTTATTACTTACGAACTCTATTTTAATAAATTGTTAATAACCTTTAATTATTTTTAAATAACAATTCTTTTCTTTGTTCAAACTTTTTTTTATGCCAAAAACTAAACTGCTTACACGGGTACTACCTGTGGTTATTATTTTTTTAATTATTTCTCAAAATTTATTTGCCCAGGTAACTACTGCTACAATAAGTGGAACAGTAAAAGATGCAAAAGGCTTATCACTTGCTTCTGCTACAGTAGTAATCGAATATCCTGATGCAGGTATAAAACAAACACTAAACACCCGCAACGACGGTCGTTTTACAGTACCCAATCTTCGGGTTGGTGGGCCTTACAAAGTAACGGTTAGCCATGTGGGTCATACTATAAGTGTTACAGAAAACATTTTACTTGAATTGGGATTAAACAATACGTTGGATATTGTAATGGAGGAAAGTACAGGTCAATTAGGCGGTGTTACCGTTATTACCCGTTCAAAAATATTTGATGATAAAAGAACTGGTGCATCTACCAACATCAGTAATAAGTTGATAAGAACACTACCAACAATTTCCCGTTCAGCAGATGATTATTTAAGATTAACTCCATCTGCATCGTCTAACTATAATGGAATTTCCTTTGCTGGAAGAAACGGACAGTATAATAATTTTTCATTGGATGGTGCTGTTTTTAATAATCCGTTTGGTCTTGATGCTCCCACTCCCGGTGGACAAACGGGTGCACAACCTATTTCATTGGATGCAATAGATCAAATACAAGTGAACATAGCTCCTTATGATGTAACGCAAGCAGGATTTACAGGAGCCGGTGTAAATACAGTAACTAAATCAGGTAATAATATTACCAGCGGTACTGTATATGGTTTTTTCCGTGGTAAAGGAATAACCGGAAAAAATGTGGATGGAAATAAACAACCCATTTCTGATCTTAAACAATTGCAGGCAGGATTTACATTGGGTGGTGCTTTTGTTAAAAATAAATTGTATTATTTCTTAAGTTTAGAAATTGATAACAGAACAGATGCTGCAAGCAGCTATAACGCTCAAAACAGTGGTAACGCAGGTAAATCCAATACATCAAGAGTATTGGAGTCTGATTTAATTGCAGTAAGTAGTATTTTAAAGAGCAAGTTTAATTATGAAACAGGTCCTTACCAGGGTTTTACTCATAAGCAAAATAGTAAAAAGTGGTTGTATAAAATGGATTGGAATATTAATGCAGGAAATAAACTGACATTTACTTACAATGGATTGGATGCAACAAAAGAAAAACCTGCACACCCAAGCGCCATTGGCAGAAGAGGACCCGATTATACTACACTCCAATTCAGAAATTCGGGTTATGAGATTGTAAATAAACTTCACTCATTTTCTACCGAATTAAAATCAAACTTCAGTAACAGGTCTGCCAATAAATTAAGATTGGTATATACAAGTTTTCGTGACAGAAGAAATCCATTTTCATCTGCTTTTCCTGTTATCAATATCTCAAAATTTAATTCAAGATATATTGTAGCAGGGCACGAACCTTTTTCTATAAACAATACTTTGAATCAGGATGCTTTTCAGGCAACAAATGACTTTAATATTTTTGCAAAAAATCATACCATAACGCTTGGAGCATCTTACGAATCTTTTAAATTTTCTAACTCATTCAATTTAACAGGTTATGGGTTCAATATGTTTTTAGGAGATGTGGATATTAACACTTTTACATCCAACGTTCCAACCAGTACGCCATTATGGTTTGGTGTTTTCAATCTTGACCAGTTTGTAAATTATGCAAAAAATAGAGCCGCTGCAGATAAGTGGGCATTGTATGAAGTTTCAGTTGGTCAACTATCAGCTTATGCACAAGATGAATGGCAGGCAGCTGATCATTTTAAATTAACGTATGGCTTAAGGATTGATAAGCCAATTTACAATAATGCATCTCTTAAAGTTCCGAATAATGTTGAAGATGTTTTTGCACCGAATGCTGGTACCTTTTTAGGCACTTATTCTGGAGGAACACCAACAATCCTGAATAATAATGACATTAAAATATTTGATGCGAATGGTAACCCAATTAAAAACGGACAAGGAAAAGATTTAGATAATCTGCAATTGCCCAACGGCAAAGTACTTTTTTCCCCAAGAGTTGGCTTTAACTGGGATGTAACTGGAAATAAAACCTTACAAATCCGTGGTGGAACGGGGTTATTTACCGGAAGATTCCCATTTGTTTGGGTAGGCAATCATATTGGAAATCCGACTAACGATTTTTATTGCGTAACCGATAAAAATTTTAAATGGCCACAAGTTTGGAGAAGTAATCTTGGAACTGATTTTAAAATTAAATCAGGAACTATTTTCACAGTTGACATAGCATATACTAAAGATGTAAATGCTATGATGGTTCGTAATTATAAATTGGGTAAGCCATCGGGTACTTTAAACTCCGGAACAAATGGTGATAAGCGTAAATTATATCAGGCAGCTGATCAGGGAACTGTTAATACGTATGCATTTACAAATACAAAAGTGGGTGATCAGTTTAATGCAAGCCTGCAAGCAATTCATAATTTTAAAAAGGGATTATTTGTAATGGCTGCTTATAATTATTTAGTCGCTAATGATGCCAGTTCTGTATCTGCAGAAATATCCGGTGATGCTTTTGACAGAAACCCGGTTTTAAATAATTCGAATGAAGCAATTTCAACACCTTCTTTATATGGCAATACACATCGTTTTATAATGGCAGCATCTCAAAAATTTGATTATGGAAAGGACAAAAAACTTGCCACAACAGTTTCACTATTTGGTGCGTGGACTTCCGGCAACCGATATGCTTATGTTTATGGCGGCGATATTAATAACGATGGTACAGGCATTAATGATTTGATGTATGTGCCAACAGATGCTGAGATAAATTCAATGAACTTTGATCCCATTACAGACGTAAATGGTAATCTGCAGTCGCCTGCTGTTCAAAGAGCAGCTTTATTGCAATTTATTAATCAGGATGAATACTTAAAAGAGTTGAAAGGAAAGTACACAGAAAAGTACGGAGCAAAGACTCCTAGCTTCAGCCAGGTTGATCTTCGAATTCTGCAGGACTTTAAATTTAAAGCAGGCAAGTCAACTAAAACATTACAGTTAAGTTTAGATTTTCAGAATTTTGGAAATTTTATTAGCAGTAAATGGGGTGTTCGTAAATATGCAACCACATCTGGTTACTATCAACCACTTGGTGTGAGCTTAGCTGGTAATACAGCAACGTATACTTTTGATCCATCGCAAAAATCAACATTCCTTTCAAGCCCGGATTTACAAAGCCGCTGGCAAATGCAGTTTGGAGTGAGATATATTTTTTAATACCGAAAGCATTAATCGTAAAAAGAAAGTCTCGTCATGAATGACGAGACTTTCTTTTTACACTATTTTGAAATCAATTTAATTCGATGAAAATTTAAGAATTAATACTATCCTTTTACTTTCGGTTTAACCGTTGATTTTGTTTTAACCGGAATTGGCTTAATATTTCTTTCTCCTTTTAATGTTGAAGCAAGCTTGATTGCTTCGTAGGCATTTACCAATCCACCTGATTTACTTATATCAGACAAATTAACTATTTCCCCTGCTCCTGGTTTTGTTACTTTAATATCTGGCTGCTGCGCTGATTTTTCAATAACATATTTTACCTGCTTTGCACTTAGGTTGGGATAATAATTTAAAATAAATGCAGCCAGTCCTGCAACTACTGGCGATGCCATACTGGTTCCCTGTAAATTATTATACGTATTTCCTCCAGGTACAGTTGAATAAATTTTAACACCCGGTGCAAATACATCCACTTCATTTTTCCCATAATTTGAAAAATTAGCAACAAGATTTCCAAGTTTTGAATCTCCACTTGCACCAACTGTTATCCAGGTACCCGATCTTTTAGCATCGGATTGGAATACAGGATTTGGAAAGTTATATTCTATATCAATATCCTTTGCATCGTTTCCGGCTGCGTGTACCATTAATACTCCTTTACTTTCTGCATAACGAACTGCATCATCTACCCAATTTTTTTCTGGTGAAAATGATTTTCCAAAACTCATATTAATAACAGATGCACCATTATCTACAGCATAACGGATTGCCAAGGCAACGTCTTTATCATGTTCATCTCCATCGGGTACAGCACGAATACTCATAATGCGAACATTATCGGAAACACCATCACCACCTTTTCCATTATTTCTTAACCCACCAATGATACCCGATACGTGGGTGCCATGCAGTGGTGTGTTTGCCATAATATCATTATTGCCATAAAATTTATCATTGAAATCATTGTAAATATCTTTTACAATATTCGCTCTGTACTCTTTAGGTGGGGTGTTGGAGGCCTCTATTTTCTTCTCTTCACCATTTACATATTCGCCAAAACCTTCAAGAAATTCAACATTCGTTGATTCGAGTGCATCGTTACCTGACATTAAACTATATATAGAAGCTTTTGCTTTTTTAACATCTGCATCCTCCGATTGAAAATCTCCCAATTCTTTACCGGTATATTTTTCTTTAGTCATAGCCTTGCGGAGGATTGAGTCACTTTTTAAGCAACCGGTGAAAGCTTTTTTCAAAAAAACAATTTCTAGACTGCTTGCTTTTGATTCGCCGCCTGCTACTTCTTCTTCTGCTCTTTTCCACATCTGAAATTCAGCCATTTCACTTTCAGATAGTTTCATTGTTTTACTGTCTTTTCCTTCCCACTTACTTTTTAATGAATGATAGACTCTTGCAGCTTCATACGAATCTTCTTTTACATTACTACCATCTTTCCCCCCGATAAAATTCCAGCCATGTACATCATCTATATACCCGTTTTTGTCATCGTCAACTCCATTTCCGGGTATTTCTTTAGCATTTGCCCAGAGGATGGATTTTAAATCTTCATGTGTAGTGTCAATACCAGAATCAATAACGGCAACTACTACTGTTTTACTTTTTAGTTTTTTCTTTTTTACAAAATCATATGCTTTATTGATGCTGATACCACGATAGCCCGATTCCTTTTGATCCAAGAGGTGCCATCCTTTGGGAACATCCTGCGCAGAAGATGAATTAATAATAAATACCAAAAAGGTAATTACCAGGGTACGATTCAAAAAGTTATTCATATTTCAAAGTGTGTTTAAATACAAAAATCATAAAGGCTGCAAAAATAATATATACCGCTCATACATTTTGCATAAAAAATAACCCCCACAACAGCTTTAGCAGGGGTTATTTTACTTTTTTATGACGAACGTTTTATATTATTGGTTGTTCAATTTTAATTCTACTCTTCTGTTCTGTGATTTTTCAGCTTCTGTTTTACCATTATTAATGGGTTGAGTAGGACCAAATCCTTTTGCTGTTAACCTGGATGCTTCTATTTCTTTCGAAATAAAATAGGCTTTTACATTATCCGCTCTGTCCTGCGACAATTGCATATTCTTATTCACATTACCATCATTACTTGTATGCCCTTCAATTGAAAGTTTTAATTCAGGATTTTCTTTAAGAATATCGGCAACTTTATCTAATACAGAATTAGATGCGGGTAATAAATCTGCTTTTGCATAACTGAACTGAATCCGCTGCGCAGCATAATTTACTTTTTCTATTATCTCTTTTTTAATTTCGGGGCATCCACCATTTTCTTTCAAACCAGCCAGGTTCGGACATTTATCTTCATCATCACTTACACCATCACCATCATTGTCAGGGATCGGGCAACCCTCGTATCTGCCATAACCCACTACATTCGGGCATTTATCATCTTCATCATTAATGCCATCTTTATCCGTGTCAGGAATAGGGCATCCATTGTATTTTTTTGTACCAACTAAATCCGGGCATTTATCTTCTATATCATTCACTCCATCTTTATCTCTATCTGTAACTTCCACTACCGGGCAACCATTATTTGAAACCGTACCGGGTATATCAGGGCATTTGTCATTCTTATCGGCAATACCATCAGCATCTTTATCAGGGCATCCTTTTAAAAGTTCTGTACCTGCAGCATCAGGACATTCATCCAGTTCATCCACCACACCATCTTTATCCCGGTCTTTAATTTTCTTTACAAGTTCTATTGGTTTACCTAAATAAATTCCCAATGTTGCACCCATTACTTCATGTTTCAATGAACCTGTATAATTTGCCGGTTGATAAAAATCTTTTAACCCCCGGCTATAATTCGCATTAATAAATACCCGGCCAAATTCAAAACCGGCTAGTCCATTTATTCCATAATCCATCACTGCATATTTTCCTGCGCCATCACCTGTAAGCAAATTTTTATTTTCTTCTTGTGTAAAACTATTCGTTACATCTACTAGTCTTTTTTCTTTTTGTTCAAGTCCGTTAAAAAAGAAACCAAGATAAGGGCCGCCACCGATCATGAATTTTGCTTTTTTACCCATCGGTATTTTTAATACAAGATTCAATGGTGCTTCAATATAACTGATGTACTGTTTGCCTTTTTCAATAAAACGTTTGGTTGCAAATGAATCCGGATTTCTTCTTACTTTATAAAGACTGTCATAGTTGCCTAAATAATTTCTTCCTTTAGCTGAGAATAAAATTCCGGGTTGAAAGTATAATTTGGAACTGCTGCTAAA
>JANOFP010000171.1:0-1988 GCA_031413675.1 Bacteroidota bacterium | reverse complement strand
GATGTCCGCGGAATTTTAACCAGGGACCCGCCATACTTATATGATCGGTTGTACATTTTCCTTTCGCTTTTATCAATAATTTTAATCCATTCAGATCTGTTCCTTCCCAGGGAGCAAATGGAGCAAGCAGCTGTAACCGTTTACTATCTCCTTTTACTACCACCGATACTTTAGTTCCATCTTCGGCTGGCGCCTGGTATCCGGCATCTTCTACTGCAAAACCTTTTAACGGTAACTCATCACCAGTTGGCGGATCTAATTTTACGGATTCGCCTTTATCATTAATTAATGTATCAGTAAGTGGATTAAAATTTAAATCGCCAGCAATGGCTAAAGCAGTTACTAACTCCGGTGAAGCAACAAACGCCATGGTGTTTGGATTACCGTCAGCACGTTTTGCAAAATTGCGATTGAAAGAATGTACGATGGTATTGCGTTCTTGTTTTTCTGCACCTACCCGATCCCACATTCCGATACAAGGTCCGCATGCATTTGCAAAAACAGTAGCACCAATTTTTTCAAATATCGCTAAAAACCCATCCCGCTCTATTGTATATCGAACCTGTTCGCTTCCTGGAGTAATTGTGAAGTTTGATTTTAATTTCAATCCTTTTTCAGAAACTTGTTTTGCCAAACTTACCGCACGGCTTATATCTTCATACGATGAATTGGTACAACTTCCTATTAAACCAAATTCAATTTTAGTTGGCCAGTTATTTTTTGCAGCCGCTGCTTTCATTTCCGAAATTGGTGTTGCAAGATCCGGTGTGAAAGGGCCATTGAGATGTGGTTCCAGTTCATTTAAATTTATTTCTATAACCTGGTCAAAATATTTCTCAGGGTTTGCATAAGCTTCCGAATCGCCGGTTAAATATTCTTTTATTTTATCTGCGGCATCTGCAATTTCTTTTCTTCCGGTTGCATTTAAATACCGGCTCATGCTTTCATCATAACCAAATGTAGAAGTAGTGGCACCAATTTCTGCACCCATATTACAAATAGTTCCTTTACCTGTGCAGCTCATACTTGTTGCCCCTTCACCAAAATATTCCACAATTGCATTTGTGCCACCTTTAACGGTTAATATGCCAGCTACTTTTAAGATTACATCTTTCGGCGCAGTCCATCCGCTTAATTTTCCGGTGAGCTTTACTCCGATTAATTTTGGCATTAATAATTCCCAACTCAATCCCGCCATTACATCGCATGCATCTGCACCACCTACACCAATTGCAATCATACCCAAACCACCCGCATTTACGGTATGACTGTCGGTACCTATCATCATACCTCCGGGGAATGCATAATTTTCTAATACCACCTGGTGAATAATACCAGCACCGGGTTTCCAGAAACCAATTCCATATTTATTAGAAATGCTCGACAAAAAATTAAACACTTCTTCATTATCTGTTTTAGCTTTTGCCAGATCTGATTTGCCTTCAGTTTTTGCAACAATTAAATGATCACAATGTACGGTTGAAGGAACCGCAACTCTTTTTCTTCCGGTTGTATCAAACTGAAGCAATGCCATCTGTGCAGTTGCATCCTGCATAGCAACCCGGTCGGGTGCAAAATCAACATACGATTTACCCCGAGGAAAATCTTTTATCTCCACCCCTTTCCAAAGATGTGAGTAAAGAATTTTTTCAGATAAGGTGAGTGGGCGGCCCAATGCTTTACGGGCAGCATCCACCTTTGCAGGCATTTCACTATACAATTTTTTAATGAGGCCGAGATCGAATACCATTTCAGATTATTTTATATTTATTATTGAATATTGAAGATTTTAAGAAAGCCGCCTGTATCGTAGTGAATTAAAAATAGTCAATCTCAAATCTTCAATCTTAAATACTGATAGGCCACGAATTTACGGAATCGGGATGGTTTTTAAAAGATGAAATTGGAAGTGTCTCCAATATTTTCTAAATTAGCATCATGAATAAACTAAAAAGCTTTGTGGAATGGAATGCTTTTGGCGTATGTAC
>JANOFP010000170.1:0-2874 GCA_031413675.1 Bacteroidota bacterium | reverse complement strand
ACACCAATCGCATTACAATTATATGCTTGTAATTGAGCAACTATTTTTTTATTAATCAATCCGCCATATACCATTGTTACCAAATCAATAGTTGCGGCATCAGTAATTCTTCTTCCATCCACATATTTCGATTCAATGCCTAACTGATTACCAACCTTTGTGGCCACTTTTCCTCCTCCATGTACTAATATTTTATTTGCTTCAATTGCTGCAAATGCTTTAAGGAACGAAGAAAGCTTTGTTTCATCATCAATAATATTTCCACCAATCTTTATTACTATTAACTTATCCATTCTCTCTAAGTATTTCGGATAGTACAGCTTGTGCTGCCCATACTCTGTTTGAAGCCTGTTGTGTTACAATACTCATTGGTCCGTCCAGTATTTCATCGCTCAACTCTACATTTCTTCTCACGGGTAAACAATGCATCACTTTGGCATTATTCGTAACTGCCCATCTTTTTTTCTTTAGTTGCCATTTCGGGTCATTGGTATAAATTTTACCATAATCATTATAAGTGCTCCAGTTTTTCACGTACACAAAATCTGCATCCTTTAATGCCTCTTCCTGGTTATGCGTTATAGTTGCGCCTTTTGTATACTCTTCTTTCAACTCATAATCTTCGGGATGAGTAATAACAAAATCTGCTTTGCCCCATGCATTAATCCATTGAGCAAAACTATTCGCCACACATTGTGGCAGGGCTTTTACATGTGGTGCCCAGGTCAATACTATTTTAGATTTTCGATTTAAGATTTTCGATTTTTCTATTTCTTCGCTGATAGTGATTATGTCTGTTAATGATTGCAGCGGATGCAGCGTTGAGCTTTCCAAACTCACAACAGGAATACCTGCGTATTTTATAATTTGATTTATATACAACTCACTATAATCATCTTCCCGATTTTTCAACGAGGGAAACGTTCTGACAGCAAGAATGTCAAAATATTTTCCAAAGACTGGTGCTGCATCTTTCACATGCTCTACTGTTGTACCACTCATGATTGCTTCTTCTTCAAATTCCAGTGCCCAGCCTTCACTACCCACATTAAAAATGATACAGTCCATGCCAAGATTCTGCGCAGCAATCTGTGTGCTGAGTCTTGTACGCATACTCGGGTTCAGGAACAAACATCCAATACGTTTGTTTACACCCAACGTTTTATCAGCAAACGGGTTGGCTTTATACGCCAACGCTTTTGCAACCAATGCATCAATGGCCCCACCTAAATCCTCCCCAAAGGGGAGGACTTTGAGGTCGTTTACAGAAGTAAAGTTTTTCAATTTTCGATAGTTTTATTTTGAACTAAGCTTTTGTACTGCTATTAAATCCCGTACGTACGGGATTGCGACGCTCCATTCATCTTTCTGTATTCCTATTCAGCCTCTTGCTGCAAGCCAATTTCTTCTTTTATTGAATCAATGAATTGCTCTGCATCTCTTTTTTTCAATGCAAGACTCGGCAATAAACGAATCACATTTGGCTTTGCTTCCCCGGTAAATATTTTCTGTTTCCAGAGCAGATTCTTTTTTAAGTCTTTTAATTCTTCCGGTACATCAAAGCCAATCATCAATCCCCGGCCCCTTACATTTTTTAATGGTGATATTCCTTCCAGTTCATCTCTTAAATATTTTCCAACCATCGTTGCGTTACCCATCAATTTTTCTTCCTCTATTATTTCTAATACAGCTAATGCTGCTGCACAGGCAAGGTGATTGCCACCAAATGTTGTTCCCAACTGAAAATGTTTGGGTTTAATATGTGGCGCAATTATAATTCCAGCAACCGGGAAACCATTACCCATTCCTTTAGCCATGGTATAAATATCTGCATTCACTCCTGCATAATCATGACTGAAAAATTTCCCACTTCTTCCGTATCCACACTGTACACTATCGGCAATATACACTGCGCCGTATTCATCACATAAGCTGCGAATTTTTTTCAGGAAAGAATTTTCTGCAACATTAATTCCACCTACACCTTGTATACCTTCAATAATAACTGAAGAAATTATTTTACCATTTCCTTTAAAACAAGCATCCAGTGCATCTTCATCATTGAAAGGAAGGAAGATGATATTATCTGTTTCGTTCACTGGTGCGATATAATTTTTATTATCCGTTACAGATACAGCAAGCGACGTTCTTCCATGAAAGGATTTGCTAAACGCTATCACTTTTTTTCTTCCGTTATAAAAGGAAGCCATCTTCAACGCATTTTCGTTTGCTTCAGCTCCGCTGTTACAAAGAAAAAGTTGATAGTCTTCTTTTCCGGATACTTTACCAAGTTTATTTGCAAGTTCCTGTTGTAAAGGAATTTTTATGGAATTGGAATAGAACGCAATTTTTTCCAGCTGTTCTTCAATCCGTTTTACCCAATGCGGATGGGTATGACCAATACTGATTACTGCATGGCCACCATAAAGATCAAGATACTGCTCGCCTTTATCATCCCATACATAAGAGCCTTTTGCTTTTGTTATTACAATATCATTTAAAGGATATACGTCGAATAAATTCATAATAGAAGCCCCTCTAAACCTCTCCGCCTATTGGCGGAAGGCTTTAGTGTTTTATTGTTTAAAAATATTTTACATTATCGGAACGCCTCCGTGTTCTCCCCCTTCGGGGGAGTTAGAGGGGGCTAAAAATAATTTGCTTTTAAATTCAACCCAGCCATTTCATCCAATCCAAACATCAAATTCATATTTTGTACGGCTTGTCCGCTTGCGCCTTTTAATAAATTGTCTGCAACTGAGTGTACTACCAGCTGCCTGCCAACTTTTTCTAATTGGATGATACATTTATTTGTATTCACAACTTGTTTTAAAAAAACGGGTTCTTTAGTTATATGTGTAAATAGATAACCAA
>JANOFP010000169.1:0-6914 GCA_031413675.1 Bacteroidota bacterium | reverse complement strand
GGACTTGAAAGAATAGGTGTTTATACAAGATTGCTTAGTGCAATAAAAATGGAACAGATAGCTGAACCCTATATTCGTCGCCGTGCAATCCGACATGTAGAGAAAGGAAGAGTTGTAATATTTGGGGCAGGAACCGGGAACCCTTATTTTACAACCGATACGGCGGGTTCATTAAGAGCAATTGAAATAAGTGCCGAAGTAATTTTAAAAGGGACAAGAGTAGATGGTATTTATACTTCCGATCCGGAAAAAGATCCAACAGCAACCAAATATGGCGTAATCACTTTTAAAGAATGCATGGAAAAAAATTTAAAGGTAATGGATATGACTGCCTTTACACTTTGCCAGGAAAATGAATTGCCGATAATTGTATTTAACATGAACAAGCCCGGTAATCTTCGCCGCGTTGTTACCGGTGAAAAAGTGGGAACACTCGTAAAAGGATAATTACTCCGTATTTTGTCTATTCTTTTTTGCAGTCATAATTCTATCTTGTGGTTGTTTTTAACATCCTCCTTCCTGCGAAAAACTAACCAGTAATCAAATGGTTATTTTTTATTGTTGATAATACCCTACTACTGCAATCATGAACAATCTATCGTTATCCATTGCCGAAATCATTATTCTGCAATCCGGTGCTATCGTACTCGGATTTGTTCTCCAGCATTTTTTTATAAGTAAAAAGAAGCCAGTGCCGCTGCACGACAAAGAGCAACAGGGAAGCATTGCTATGGATATGAAGATGCAGCATACGCAGGAGCTTGATATGAAAGACCGGGAATTAAGAAAACTAAAAGAACAACTGACAGATGCAGAAGAAAATAATACAATTTATTTAATAGAAATAGAAGAGCGGAGTAAGGAATTAAAAAAAATAAAAAATCAAAAAGAAAATACGACTGGCGAAGCAGTACAAAGTAATTATGAACTGACACAATTAAAACAACAATTAGCTGAATTAAAACAAGACAATAAAATATTTCAGATAGAAATTGAAGAGCAGTTAAAAGAATTAAAAAAGCTTAGAAGCGAATTGAGTAATGCCGCGGTAAAAGAAATTGTTATTGATAATTCTGCAGAAATTGCTCAGTTAAAAAATCAGTTGAGTGATGCGATAGGGGATAAAGAAATATTTCAGATAGAAGCAGAAGAGTTGCGTCGTGAAGTAAAATTATTGAAAACAAATCTTGAACAGGCTTCAAAAATTTCTGCACCAGTCGTAAGCAGCAGCATCAGTCATTACGATCAACTACAACAAGCACAACAAAGTTTGAAACAGGAGAATGAACGGATAGGCCGTTTGCTTGATCAGATAGATATGATAAAAGAAAAAGAGGAAAAAGAAAAAGAAATGCTGAATGAAAAAGAAGCATTAAACAACGAACTGAGTGGACTGAAGGAAATGCTGAATCAAAAAGAAAAAGAGATGATAACCATTCAGCAAAAAGCAAACCTGACCCGTGAGATGACTTCGATGCTGGATAATGCCTATTCAGAATTTAATATACTGCAGGATAAAATGCACAAGCTGGAAGTGCAGGTAACCACTAGCCGGATGACGAGTATGGAATTAGAAGATTTGAAAGAATCCTATTACCGCCTGAATAAAGATTATGAAGAACAAAAAATAAAATTGAATATTTCTGTAAGTGAAAAGCAACAATACTTTAAAGAGCTAACAGAAACAGAAGAGAAACTAAAGGAAGCAAATTTTCAGCGGCAGCAATTGCAAAAGAAAGTAGCATATTTAGAAGAACTTAGCAGAGATATGGCAGCAATGGCAGATGCAAATAAAAAATTAGAAGTTCAGATACGCCGTATTGGTGAATTAGAAAGTATGCTGAATGTAACCGAAGAAGAAAGAGACCGTTTAAAAAATCAGGTAAAGAGCTAGAAATTTTAGGAATGAATTCCATCATCCATTCAAAGAATGCCCGGAGACGGGTATTTTTTTTGTTTAAATTTTATTGCAAACCGAATTGGCATAACTTTGAATTTGATAATGACAACTATGCAAAATTCTATTTCAGCAATACGGGAAGAATATTCTCAAAAGCAATTGACAGAAGATAAAATTGCAAACAATCCAATTGATCAGTTCGATGTATGGTGGCATGAAGCCATACATGCAAAAATTGTTGAAATAAATGCAATGACATTGGCAACAGCCTCTGCCGATGGTTTCCCATCTGCCAGAATTGTATTATTAAAAGATTTTGGCAATAAAGGGTTTTCTTTTTTTACTAACTATGAAAGTTATAAAGGCAAACAATTAGAAGAAAACCCCAAAGGCTGTCTTGTATTTTTCTGGAAAGAATTAGAAAGGCAGGTGCGTATTACGGGATTGGTAGAAAAATTAAGTGAGGCAGAAAGTGATTTATATTTTAATTCGAGACCCGAAGCAAGCAGAATCGGTACTCATATTTCAGCTCAAAGCCAGGTTATTGAAAGCCGCGACTGGCTGGATAATAAGTTTAATGAAATGGTGAAAGAGCTTGAAGGAACAAATATTCAACGACCCCAAAACTGGGGAGGCTATATTTTAAGACCAGTTATCATTGAATTTTGGCAAGGGAGACCCAGCCGTTTACACGATCGTATTCAGTATTCCATTCATAATGATAGCACCTGGAAAATTGAAAGACTTGCACCCTGATTGGAATTTGATATTGGTAATTAGGAGGACTGAAGAAAATTTCCAATTCCTAACTCCCGATTCCAAAATACTTAAGAAGCTTTTTTCTTTGCAGCAGCAATTTTTTTCTTCTTTGCAATACTTATAGCTGGACGGCTTTTACCAAACGAGCCTTGAAAACGTTTTCCTTTTGCAGTTTTTTTATCACCTCTACCCATAAAATAAATTTTTTAATAAATAATTGAATTTTTTTCTGAACTGAAAAAGCCCCGATACAGAATGAGTACTGAGGCTTTTAATAAGTTAATGAGCCAATGCAGAGACATTACAGTGTAATCGCAGTGACATTACATTTTCGCAGCAAGATCTTTTCCTGCTTTAAATTTTGCCACATTTCTTGCTTTGATGTTTATCTCAGCACCGGTTTGCGGGTTACGTCCTTTACGGGCTTTTCTTTTAGAACGGGAGAAAGTTCCAAAACCAACGAGAGTGACTTTGCCGTTTCCTTTCAAGGTTTTTGTAACAGCTTCAACAAAAGAATCGAGAGCAGCACCTGCTTGCCCTTTTGTAATTCCGGCATCTCCGGAGAGTTTGTCTATTAAATCTGCTTTATTCATAACAACTATTTTTTAATGATTTAGTATGCTGCAAATGTAAATGCTTTTTGATACCGCCAAAATTTATTTTTCAAATTCCAGCAGTTATTCAATCGTATGTAAGCCGCTTGGGGCTTGATTTGTGTAAGTGCATTAGAAATTGCAATTTTTAGAGGGTAAATTGAATGCTTTGAAACCCTTTCTGGTGGCTACTTTCAAAACTCATCTTTTCAAATGCAGGCAGGCACTGAGTTTGGCGGTATGACGATGGATCTTAAATGAAAATTAAAAAAGAAAATTTCTTTGCACACTCAATGCACAATCTGCATCAGCGAACGAAATGCTACAATCGAATCTCCCCATTTTTCACTAACTTTTTTGCGCATTGCTCCGGCATGCTCATTTATGTATCGCTGATAGTCTTCTTGAGTTGCAGCATGATATTGTACCGTGTAGGTTGGTCCATCTTCATCATCTACTTCCAATAACTTACAAAGTGTGGCATTTGTAAAACAACCAGTATTTATTACATCAGGGATATGTTCATCTTTCATCCATTGCAACCAAGCCGCTGCAATATTTTTATCGGGTTTTGAGGTTACATTGTAGAGAATCATATTTATTATTTTATTTCAAGATATACCGGACAATGATCACTATGTTTTATATCAGGAAATATTTCAGCATTTTTTAAATTCTTTTTCAACGCATCCGTTACATTTATATAATCTATCCGCCATCCTTTATTATTCAGCCTCACCGTTGGAAAACGCTGACTCCACCAACTATATCGGTGGGGTTCAGGATGAAATTCACGAAAGGTATCAACCCAGCCGTTGCTTAAAAATTTTGTCATCCACTCCCTTTCTGCTGGTAAAAAACCACTGTTATTTTTATTTCCTTTTGGGTCGTGAATGTCTATTTCATTGTGTGCTATATTATAATCACCGCATAAAATCAATTTAGGATTTTTCTTTTTTATTTTTTCCAGCCAGGTAAAAATTTCATCCAGCCATTGATATTTAAAACCCTGCCGTTCATCGCCGCTTGTGCCACTGGGGAAATAGGCATTTATCAATTTTATATCTTTAAAATCTAATTGTATCACTCTTCCTTCATCATCACTTGCTTTATGCCCATTGCCATAAATTACATTGTCCGGTTTTATTTTTGTAAAAACGGCAACTCCACTATATCCTTTTTTTTGGGCACTATACCAGTAGTGGTGAAAACCCAATGCTTCTAATTGTTTTACATCCACATCACCTTGTGTGGCTTTTGTTTCCTGTAAGCAAATAATATCTGCAGGATTTGTTTTCAGCCAATCTATAAATCCTTTTTTCATCGCCGCTCGTATTCCGTTTACGTTGTAAGAAATTATTTTCATAAATATTTTTAAAATTGGAAACTACAATTTACATGATTTTCAAAAAGGCTGTTGCCGGATTTTGTTCTATTTTTATTTATTCTGAAAAATAATTTATGAAAACGGAGCAACATATTATTACACCTAAAGAACACGTTTACCTGGATGGACCCAAGAGCCGTGGTTTTGAGCTTGGGTTTGCTTTTCGTGTATTCAGGCAATTTATCTATGGATTCAGGCACCTTCATTTTATGGGGCCCTGTATTACTGTCTTCGGTTCAGCAAGGTTTAGGGAGGATCATCTTTATTATGAATCGGCAAGAGAGTTTGGTAAAAGGATTTCTGAAATGGGTTTCGTTACCATTACAGGCGGAGGACCGGGTATAATGGAAGCGGCTAACCGCGGTGCTTTTGAAAATGGCGGCATATCTGTAGGCTGCAATATTCAATTGCCTTTTGAACAAAAACCTAATCAATACCTGACGGAGGAAATCACCTTTGAACATTTTTTTGTAAGAAAGGTTTTGCTTACAAAATATTCTTACGCTTTTATCATTATGCCCGGTGGCTTTGGTACGATGGATGAATTTTTTGAAACACTT
Organism: Bacteroidota bacterium; assembly: GCA_031413675.1. Classification (GTDB taxonomy): domain Bacteria; phylum Bacteroidota; class Bacteroidia; order Chitinophagales; family Chitinophagaceae; genus VBAR01. Next base: position 1,715 of record JANOFP010000169.1, on the reverse strand, counting down.
ACTTTGGTACAAACCCGAACCATCACACAATTTCCCATTGTACTTTTTGGGAAAGAATATTATAAAGATCTCCGGGAAATGTTAGAACATATGAGTGAAAAGGGAACAATTTCAAAAGAGGATCTTTCTCTGGTTTTGCTTACGGATGATATAGATGAAGCCATGCAGCATATCCGTACTTATATTAGTAAAAATTACAAAATACGACCACGCAAAAAGTCGTTGTGGTTATTAGAAAAAAGATAAGTTGATGTTTTTTAATTGATATAAAATGATGAATACGATTAACACGGTAATTTTTGATTTGGGCGGGGTATTGATTGACTGGAACCCGGCTTATGTTTTTGATGAAAATTATTTTGAAACAGCGGAACAACGAAAATTCTTTTTTGAAAACGTATGTACAAATGACTGGAATGAAAACCAGGATGCAGGTTACCCGATTGCAAAAGCAACGGAAGAAAAAATTTTTGAATTTCCGGATTGGGAAAAACCCATCCGTGATTTTTATGGAAGATGGGAAGAAATGCTAGGGGGCCCAATTGATGAAACGGTTGAAATTTTCAGAGAGTTAAAGCAAAGGCCGGAGTTGAAAACTTATGCACTCACCAATTGGAGTGCAGAAACTTTTCCGGTTGCACTGGAGCGGTTTGATTTTTTACATTGGTTTGATGGCCGGTTAGTAAGTGGGGAAGAGAAGACAAGAAAACCATTTCCCGATTTTTATCAAAAACTGTTTAATAAATTTTCTATCAATCCATCATCTGCAATTTTTATTGATGATAATCTTAGAAATGTAAAAGCAGGGGAAGAGCATGGAATGGTCAGCCTGCGTTTTAAAAATGCTGATGAACTGAAAAAAACATTAAGAGAATTGAAAATTCTTTAGTTAACTGCTACCTGAACGAAATCAACTCCACTTCAAATATCAAAGTGCTATTGGGGCCAATAACTTTACTTACCTGCCTGCTTCCATACGCCAGATTTGGTGGAAGAAATAATCTCCATTTACTTCCTGTTGGCATTAATTGCAAAGCTTCTGTCCACCCGCTGATAACTGCATTCAATGGAAAACTGGCAGGCTGGCCTCTTTGTACAGAACTGTCAAATACTTCTCCACTGATAACTGTACCATGATAATGACAGGTAACAGTATTATGGGCTGATGGTTTTTCACCGGTGCCCATTGTAATAACTTCATACTGCAAACCGCTTGGTAAGGATACCACGCCTTCTTTTTTTGCATTCTCTTCTAAAAATTGTTCGCCTGTTTTCATATTGTCGTTTTGTTTTTGAGTTAAAAGTGCTTTTAGTTTATCTGCGACAGACATAATTGTTTTTTTGAAAAACAAAAATATGCGTTTAAGAATAAACTTATGGTTACAATTTTTATATAGTAATTATATGTTTAGGGTTTAAGCTTTCTGCGTAAAGAAAAAAACAAGTAATGAACATTGCATGAAGATACTTTAAAACAATTTTATCCTGATACTTGATTCCTTACCAACCCAGGTATCATCACGGGGGATTCGTGCTATCCATATATGAGGACTTGCTGCGTCATAATTGTACATTATGCCTGATTGAATTGAAGAAACAATAAACCACTGTGACAAAGAATCAAGTTGCAGATATATTTCAACAGGCCGAAGCTGATCCCATGCGATAAATAAATTTGGCTGACCGGGTGTAAGTATATCAAGATCTATTATTCC
>JANOFP010000168.1:0-3388 GCA_031413675.1 Bacteroidota bacterium | reverse complement strand
GGAATCGGGTTTTTCCCAAATGTATCTTTGATAGCTGCTGCTGCTGCTTTATATGCTTTGCTGTCAACGGGTGTCATATAAGGTTCACCTCCGTGATGCAACGATGCTTTCAATGTAACGTTTGCCGGAGTAATTTTTTGTAAATGTCTTATCAGCTTTTCCGTAATTATATCACTGTGTTGATTCGGAACTAACCGTGCAGATATTTTTGCAAATGCTTTGGATGGCAAAACTGTTTTAGCCCCCTCACCAAGATAACCACCCCATATTCCATTTATTTCTATCGTGGGTCGTATGCCGGTTCTTTCATTGGTGGTAAATCCTTTTTCACCCCACAATTCTTTTACACCTAAATCATCTTTATATTCTTTTTCATCAAAAGGAGCAGCGGCCATTAATTTTCTTTCGGCTTCTGTTGCTTCCACTACATCATCATAAAATCCCGGAATGGTGATGTGATTATTTTCATCGTGCAGCGAAGCAATCATTTTTGAAAGGATCGTAATGGGATTAGCAACAGCACCACCATACACACCGCTATGTAAATCACGGTTTGGCCCCGTTACTTCTACTTCTATATAGCTTAATCCGCGAACACCAATATCAATGGAAGGGTTTTCCAAACTTAGCATGGCTGTATCACTTATTAAAACCACATCTGCTTTCAATAAATCTTTATGGCTCTTTACAAAATCAGCGAGGTTGTTACTGCCAACTTCTTCTTCACCTTCAATACAAAATTTTATATTGGTACAAAGCGTATTGGTCTGCACCATTGTTTCCAGTGCTTTTACATGCATATAAAATTGTCCTTTATCATCACAACTTCCCCGTGCAAATATTTTTCCATCAATAATAGTTGGTTCAAATGGTGGGTTGGTCCAAAGCTCCAAAGGTTCGGCAGGTTGTACATCATAATGTCCGTACACCAATACAGTTGGTTTTGCCGGGTCAATAATCTTTTCGCCATAAACAACCGGGTGACCCGGGGTTTGAAATATTTCTGCTTTATCGGCACCGGCTTCCAGCATCCGTTGCTTTACCATTTCTGCGCAGCGTACCATATCCTGTTTGTGCTCACCTTTTGCACTTACACTTGGTATGCGAAGCATTTCCAAAAGCTCATCTAAAAAACGTTGTTTATTTTTTGCCTGATAATCTTTCCAAACTTGCGACATAATTATTTTACTTTTAAAGGAAGCAAAGATAAGTAGGATAGAGTTATTCACTACATCACATTTTTGTCTCGTATTCATGGTCTTCGGTATCCGTTGACTTCTAAACCTATTAATAAAATATTTTTGATATGGCATTTAGCCTGTTATTCAATGCGGCATTATTGAGGACGAGCTTACCTTTTGGTAAGTTACCTTTTGGTAAGTTACTATTTGGTAAGCTGAGAAATGGTTTTTATCTTAGCGTATGGAAAGTCCATTTTTATTTGGCAAAACAGTAAATACAGAAGGTTTTACCAACCGCACTGCGGATATGGCTCGCCTGAAAGAAAATTTCTACAACAAAATAAACAGCATTATCATTTCTCCAAGACGCTGGGGCAAAAGCTCATTGGTAAAAAAAGTAGCGGAAGAAATAAAAAGCAGGCAAATAAAAGTGGTGATGATTGATATGTTGCGTATCAGGAATGAAGAGGATTTTTACAGAGCTTATGCAGCAGCCGTTATGAAAGCTACTGCTGGAAAATTGGCAGAGTGGATAGAAACAGGCAAGCAGTTTCTAAAAAATGTAACCCCTAAAATTTCCATCGGCACAGACCCTATGCAGGATGTGGAAATTTCTTTTGACTGGAAATCTGTTGAAAAACACTACCGTGAAATTTTAAACCTGCCCGAAAAAATTGCACAAGCAAAAAACATTTCAATTATCATTTGCCTTGATGAATTTCAGAACCTGGCAACTTTTCAGGAACCAGAGTTGTTTCAAAAAAGATTAAGGAGCGAATGGCAACACCACCAAAAAGTAACGTATTGTTTGTATGGCAGCCAGCAACATATGATGGCTGAGTTGTTTGTAAAACAATCAAAAGCATTTTACAAATTTGGCGAAATAATATACCTGCCTAAAATAAGCCGTAGCGACTGGGTTACTTATATCACTAATCAATTTGCAAGAACAAAAAAAAGTATCTCTACCGAATTGGCAAATGAAATTGCCGCTATGGTAAAAGAACATTCATACTACGTGCAGCAGTTGTCTCATTTAGTATGGCTGAAAACCGAAAAAAAAGCAAGCAGTCAAAATGTTGTTGATGCAATTGATGATTTATTATCGCAAAATGCAATGCTGTATATGCGGGATACTGAAAATTTAACCACACCACAATTTAATTTTTTAAAAGCCCTGGCCGATGGGCATACTACGAACCTAAGTTCAAATAAAACAATAAACGAATACAGGCTTGGCACTTCGGCCAATGTATTGAAAATTAAAAAAGCATTGCTGCAAAAAGAATTGATTGAAGAAAGTGTAAGAAAGATAGAATTTTTAGACCCTTGCTATGAACTCTGGTTCAAAAAAAATATGTAACAAAACTATTCCGGTTTCTTTTCGCTGTTCACTGCCTTTGTCACTAGTTTACTCCCAAACCTGTCTTTAATTTCATCCACTGCTTTATAAAGTTGCAGTTTCTCCACCTGGTTATCAAACAAACTCATCTGCATAGTAAATGGAATCAACTGACTGAAACGGACTCCAATTAATCGTACGGGTCTTCCCTTCTGATAACTCTTATTAAAAATATCTTTTGCTTTTGCAATCAACTGATCATCGAGAGCGGTATAATCAATTACTTCCTGTTTACTAAAAGTTTCAAAATCGGAATAACGGATTTTAACCGTAACACACCCCGTAAGTTTTTCATCTTCCCGTAAACCATAACAGGTTTTTTCTGTAAGCCTTACTATTTCTTTATGTAAAAAATCAACATCGGTATAATCTGTATCAAAAGTATTTTCATGACTCATGCTTTTTTGCTCCCAGTCGGTAACAATTTCTGTACTGCCGATGCCTTGGCTTTTATTCCAGAGGCTCAATCCCCATTTGCCCAAATGCTTTTCTAAATATTCAGGTGTTGATTTTGCCAGGTCTTCTATTTTATAAAAACCCAGTTTCTTTAAATGTATTTCTGTTTGTTTGCCAACACCATTTATTTTTTCAACAGCCAGTGGCCAGAGGAATTCTTTTTCTTTTCCGTGTGGTATTTCTAAAAAGCCATTGGGCTTTGCTTCGTTCGTTGCCATTTTGCTAATGAATCTTGCAGAGGAAAGACCACAGGAGATTGGCAAACCCGTTTCATCAATGATATGCTGGCGCAATTCTTTTGCATATTGGCTGGCGCCAAAAAATTTATCCATGCCACTGAGGTCGATAT
>JANOFP010000167.1:0-10762 GCA_031413675.1 Bacteroidota bacterium | reverse complement strand
ATCAATGCTATCAACGTAAGTTGCCAGTCTGTAATAAACATATAAATCAAAACAGCAATGATAGAAAGCAGATCAGCAATAATTGGAACAAGCCCATCTGAAAAAATATCATTAATAGATTCAATATCATTTACAGTTCTTGTTGTAAGTGTTCCTATTGGGGTGGTATCGAACTGGCGAAGATTGAGGTTTAATATTTTTTTATAAACAGCTACCCGCATATCCTTGACAACAGTTTGTCCAAGCCATGCTGTGATAAAAGAAAATAAAAACCGGAGTGCAGTCTCGACCAGTATAATTCCAATTTGCCAGATGGTAACAAGAATAATCATATACTCAACTTTATTGGCAATATGCGTATTCACGGTTATCTGAATCAACAATGGACGGATGGGAGTAACAATTGCAAGAATTACGGCAAGGGCAACAGACCAGTAAAATTTTTTCTTATATGGAGCGGCATAAGAAAAAATACGGCGGAGCAAACTGAAATCAAATAATTTTTTCTTTGGTGAAGGCATTTAGATATTTACGGTATCAACAAATGTAAATGCTGAAAAAGAAAATCATTTACCACTTAAAGAATTAAATACAATTTTTGGATCTGCGTGTTTTGCTTCAGAAATTTTATACGCCTTAATATATATAGCACCCAAATTTTTATACGGCGGTATATAATCTTCAAAACCATCCGCATTTCCGGTACGCAGTTTAAATTTTTTCCAGAAAGGCTGCCATTCAATATTTTTTCCGGACAATAGTTCTTCAAGCAAAACATCCGTAAAAGGTTGATTGATTCTTCCTTTACCGATTTGTTTAGATGCGGTAATATGTGCCTCACCCGATTTAGCTAATACATCATGAATCAAATGATAACCACCGCATGATCCGAGAAAAACAATTTTTGAAGACGGAAACATTTGCTCAATTGTATAGGGAGCTGTATAACTATGACCCCGGTGAATTGTAATGGTCGGATTGATTTTGTTCCTGGCCAGGTAACTACATAATTCTTTTTGTGCTTTTTCATCTTCACTTGTTTCCTTTGGCAGTGCCCGGTTGGCATATACTGTAATTGGTTTTCCTTTTAACGAAACCATTGTCGCCCAATAATCGTTCTGAGTTACTTTCCAGTTTTTACTGCTGAAACTATTTTTAAAACTATTATAAATCCCCATATCAGAAGGTTCTCCATAAAAGAAAACCTGCATAATAATTCTGCCGCTGTCATTTTGCAAAGACTTATTGGTTACTTCATATACAGGAGGTATGCCCAATTCTTTTGTCAAATCAATTTTATTTGTTGAATCGGCAGAAAGAAAAAGCTTTTCAAGAATATTATAAATATACATGCCACGCTGACTTACCGGATCATTGGTTCTGAGATACCGATCCGCATTTCTTTTATAATTCAGCTTTACATTCTGCAGCATCTCGTTAGCTACCGGCTTCAATGTTTCTGCAATACTTGCATAACTGTCTGCCACATCCACACCATCTTCAAGACTATCCGTTTTTTCAAGGTTACTTACAAATGCCCGCATTAGAATTTTTGCATGATCAACCGATTCTGATTTTGGAAAACTGCTGAGAAAATTTCCTAATGTATTATACCCGGCTGCCATTTTTATAAACCGGCGATAGATATCAAACTTTAATAATTCAAGTAAAGAATCACCCCGCTGATTTATTCGCTGCATCATCAACGGATAAACGCCTTTTGTAAAACTGGATGTATAAATAACACCATCGGTGAGAACGGCGGCATAATAAAGTTCTTGTGCATTTAGTTGCTGAATAATTCCAAAACGAACAGCAGGATTATCAACTTCATGGAGTCCATTAATGGTATTTATAAAAACGGTTTCTGCTTTTTTTTGAAGCATTACTTTCAAATCCTTAAATCCAAAAGCGGTGTCTTTATTTACAGCCCTTGATACATAATCCATCTGTGTTTTCACCATTAGTTTATAGTAAGCAATTGAATCATCTTTCACTGCATCCAATTCTTCAAAAGTCATTTTACCTTTTACAATATTATCCAGGAAAGGAAAATACAGACGACCGCTTTTGCTGCGGGCCATTTTTGAAATTGTTTTTACCAATGGGTCATCAATACTTCGGATTACAGCTCCTAATTTATTATTCGCTGCTGAATAATTATAAATTTCATCCACTCTGCTATGAGCAATTGACTTAATTAAGCTATCGGCAAATGCTACATCAGGATATGCCGTTAATGTCTGAAATATTTTTTGCGGATAGAGAAAACAATATTTTTTTATCAACAGCTCTCTGCATTTTGCCAAACCCGGATTGGTTTCAAATGCAATTGTTTTTAAAAGTGGTGAAGCTACTTCCCAATCCAATCCATCAAAATAATTTTCAATGGAACTATTTTTTCTATTCAACTGCATACAATACCTGTATGCTTCAATCTGTGAAGGCAAACTAATTGGATTGTAACTTCGATTTTTCCATCCTCTCAAAATTTCCTGAAGAAATTCTTTCATTCCACGGATATACCGGATCTTATTGCTGTGATTAAGCGTGGAGTCTTTTTCAATTTTATAAAGCAATTCCCGTATTTCCCATCGGGCAGTACGGGTAACGAGATAATTAATTTCAGCATTCTCAGAAATGTCCATAAGATAATCTGCCCTTCCATCAAACTTCAACAGATTCTTTTGTTCGGCTATTACCTGCTCATGAAAAAGGATACGTTCGTTGGGTGCCTGAAATTTTTTTAGCTGGGCTGTGTCAATAGATTGAGCGGCAATTGCAGTTGAGAGCAATAAAACAATCGGGACTAGTAAAAAGTATCGGTTATATGATTTCATAAGCTGGATACGCAAAATTAACAAGCGCAGACGAGAAACCCGATGTTTTCTTTATTTATCATTCAGACAGAATGAATTAGCTATTGGCGGGCTGTTGTTTGTTAAAATTTCTTACCTGAGATATTTCGGGCAGTATTAAATTTCTATTAACTCTGTTTAAACAAATCCCAGAATTGCTTCTGCATCAAATTAACGGTTAGGTTTGCAAAAATTACAACCGGATGGAAACCACCGTGAGAAAAATATTGATTGCAGATGATGAGCCGGATATTCTGGAAATATTAAAGTATAACCTGACAGGTGAAGGTTACCAGGTAATAACAGCAAAAGATGGTGATGAAGCATTAGAAAGGGCAAAATTTTTTCATCCGGATATGATAGTGCTTGATATTATGATGCCGAAAAAAAATGGGATGGAGGTTTGTGAGATACTGCGAAAACAGCCCGCATTCAGAGAAACCTTAATTTTATTTTTAACTGCACTAAGTGATGATAGTACACAGGTAAAAGGATTTGAAAACGGCGCAGATGATTATATAAGTAAACCTGTAAGTCCCAAAGTTTTTATCAGTAAGGTTAATTCGCTTTTCAGGAGAATTAAAAAGACAGAAAGCAAATCGATTTCTGTAAATGGACTGGTGATAGATCCTGAAAAATTTTTAGTAAGCTATGAAGGCAAAGAATTTATGCTGGCAAAAAAAGAGTTTGAGTTACTCTATATGCTGGCTTCAAAACCCGGACGGGTTTTTTTACGAAATGAAATATTAAGCCAGGTATGGGGTGCTGAAGTAATTGTTGGCGACCGGACCATTGATGTCCACATCAGAAAAATAAGGCAGAAATTGGATTTGGATTGTATAACTACTGTGAAAGGTGTTGGGTATAAGTTTCAATTATAGTCCTGGATTTGTGATTTTTAATAAGTGGTTAACCATCCTGATAGTTTAAAGATTTATATGTATCACAGCAATTCGTTTTTTATTTCTTTGATAAATCAACCTTAACGTTCTTAACAAGAAACCGGCGGCTTGCAATCAACAATGAGAAACCAGTAACTTGCAGCATGTTTTCTCCCAGGAATTTTTCACCACGTCAACTTTCATTTTTAACCGCATTGGTCATTTCTGTACCTGTATCAATCGGTGTTTATTTTTATGAAAACAACTGGAGGGTAGCGTTGATATTTTTTTTATTACTGCTGCCAGGGAGTTATATTATTATATCCTATACGCTTGAGCGGTTCATATACCGGAAAATAAAATTGATTTACAAATTCATTTCACAAACAAAAGCTACTAAAAGAGAAGAAACGTATTACAAATATATTTTACCAAAAAAAAGCATAGATGAAGTAAAAGCTGACGTGGAAAACTGGGCTGAACGTAGAAATGAAGAAATAGAAATGTTGAAAAAGAATGAACAATACCGAAAGGAATTTCTACAAAATCTTTCTCATGAATTTAAAACGCCGGTATTTGCCATACAGGGATTTGTTGAAACACTGCTGGATGGAGCTATGAATGACCCTGAGATCAATAAAAAGTTTTTAGAGAAAACATCAAGAAATGTTGATCGCCTCACCAACCTGATTAATGACCTGGATGAAATTTCAAAATTAGAAATGGGTGAATTGGTTTTGTATAAACAAAATTTCATAATACAGGATTTAATACGTGAAGTATTTGATGCTGCATCTATACGAAGCGAAAAACAAAATATGCATGCAATCATTAAAAAAGGATGTGAAACGCCATTACCTGTTTTTGCCGATAAAGAAAAAATAAGACAGGTGCTTACAAACCTGATTGAAAACTCTATTAAGTACGGAAAGCTGAATGGAAATATAACTGCCAGTATTTATAAAACGGATGACAAAAGAATTTTAATTGAAATAAGTGATGATGGTTTTGGAATTTCAGAAAATGACTTGTCAAGAATTTTTGAACGTTTTTACCGCACCGATGAGGGAAGAAGCCGTGATGTAAGCGGCAGTGGATTGGGATTATCTATTTGTAAACATATTATTGAGGCTCACCACCAATCTTTGCATGCAAGAAGTACTGAGGGTGTAGGAACAACGATTGGGTTTACGCTGGAAGCTAAATAAGATTTAATGCAGTAAATAAGATATTACAATTCAAAAACAGCTGCATTACTTTTTACTGGTAAATAAAGGTACCAGCATAATAAAAGCAATAATGCTGCATTCAAAGAAGATTTCTCAAATTTCTGAATGTTTAAAGAACCTGAAGCTGAAAAATCGTTGTTTATTTCACAAGTGGCCAAAGGACCTATAGATGATCCGTGGTAAACAATAAATTTTACCTGTGTACCGGGCTCAATACGGTATTTGTATTGCTCATCTTCCATATGAACATATCCTTCATGTTCTGAAAGATTTTCATTATTAATATAGCCGATGGAATAGCCGTATTCATTCTGAAGGCTTACCCTGTTTTTATGTTCATAATCGGGTTGAATCATAAATGCTCTTTTTTCTTCATTATAATTAACTCTTGCTGTATCGGTATGATGATTATATTTTAGATGCAAAACGGTTGAATTATCTTCAAGTAAAGTGTAGTGATCAACAGTTCCTGTATTTTTTATATAAACCCATTTCATAGCAAATAATTTTAGGAGAATGAATATAGTGTATCATATAAATACAAATACTGAATAATAAAAAAATAATCTAAATTTAATATTGGGGCTAATTCACAAAAAAAGCCGTCATAACTGGCGGCTTAAATAACATTATCAATTTAAAACTTACTCAGCCTGTTTTTCTATTTCAGGTACAACTACTTCAGGAGTTTTGGAATCCACTTTTTTCTCAACTTTCTTTTTTAAAGTGGCTTTTTTTATCGCTATTTTATTGTTTTTAAAAGCTGTCTTTTTGTCCTTCTTTGCAGTTTTCTTTGTCTCTTTTTCTAATTTTTCCTGCTCCCTTTTTGTAGCATTTGCAATATCATTGGCAAACAACTTTGCGGTCTTCTTCAGGTGTTTTGTAAATTTTTTTTCTCCAACCAGGCTGTGATACTCAGATAATGACGCATTCAACTGTGTGAATATATTGATTTCTATTACCTTCTTAGTTTGCTGTTTTTTATTCTTTTTCGCCATAATTTATGATTTTGGGATAGCGAATATAATGGCAGATTCCGGATTTCAATATTAAGTTTTCAGAGAAGTAAATCTAGCGAAAAGCTAATGGGCTGGCTATTATATGATTAGCCTCAAATTTTTCTCCTAGCAATGAAGCAATCGTTTGAGCCAGTTGTTTTTGATAAATCTGCTGATCCTCTTTTATTTCACCCAGCGGCAAAATGCCCGGACCAATTACTGCAAGCCATGTTTGTGAGGAACCACTTGTAAAGTATCCATGCTTGCCCCATTTTGCAGACTTATTACCTCGGCCATGATCGGTTGTTATTATAAAGGTTGTATTGTCTTTATATCCCGGGGTAGTTTGTACCCAATGCCAGAGTTCAGATAGTATTTTATCGAAATTGTTAGCCTGCTGAAGGTATAAATCGTACCGTTCACGGTGTGCAAACTCATCTGTTTCCCCCAGACCCAGATATAAAATTTTCGGTCTGTTCTTTTTCAAATACTCTTTGGCTGTCTCAAAAGTAAGTGCATCATGCCGGGTGCCTTCCTTTTCAACGATGGCTTCGTTCTGTATTTTATTTATTAATAACTGGGAGACAGAAAGTTCTTCACCTTCTATGTTTTCATATCCTGCATTTACCGGCAAATCATTTCTTTCCCTACCTAATATATAAGGAAACACATCCCAGGATGTAAAGACAGCTATTTTTCCTTTGTACACTTCTCTGCTGTTTAGATATTCAAGCACATTAATGTTCGTGTTGTTTCTTTTCTTATTTGATGATACAGTTCTGTCATCATCTCCTGTAAAAATTTCATTGTACCCGGGATATGAGATTGACCATGCATTAGAGACATTAACTTTGTTGTCATAAATCCTGTTGCCAAACAACTGACCCTTTCTTGATAAAACATTCCAGAAAAAAGGCATTAGTTTTTTCCTTCTCTCTTCAATTGAGTTTCCCCAATACATCATTTTTAAAGTAGCCATGTCGGGTGTCAAGGATTCATTATTGATAAGTAATGAGTCTGCTCCATTAAAAATTTCCTGCCACCGAAAACCATCGGTGGTAATGATGAATACATTTCCAACAGTTTGCTGGCTACTGTTATTTTCCTTTGTTGCTGAAGCTTTTTCCTGCAGAGCGGTATCGGCTACCGTTGTCAACAGGAATACGCTGACTAAAAGATTTTTCATTGTGTATCGGGTTTCACAAAATAAAAATTATAGTATGAACTAGTGGTTACCGGATTATTAGATGTGTGTTACCGTTTATTGCAATGTGAAAGATTACAGGCAATAACAATTCATTCATGTAAGTATCACAATTGCTTAAACTGCCTTTAACATTCAGGCTATATCAATTTTAGTTCTTTGCAAAACCCTCCGTAAATGGAAAGAAGAAACATAGATGCTGCAGTTATTTCAGATACACATTTAGGCACTTACAGCAGCCATGCCAAAGAGCTGGTTGCATATCTCAAAAGCATTTCCCCTCAGTTACTTATTTTAAATGGCGATATTATAGATGTATGGCAGTTCAGTAAACATTATTTCCCCCCTTCTCATCTTGCTGTAATAAAAGAAATTCTTCATTTGCTGAGTAATGGTACCCGGGTAATTTATATAACCGGCAATCACGATGAAATGCTTCGCCGCTATTCTGATTTACAAATCGGAAATTTTCAGTTGAAGGATAAGTTGGTTATTGAAATTGATGATAAGATGACATGGTTTTTTCATGGTGATGTATTTGATAATACCACCCAAGGGGCCGCAAAGTTTTGGACAAAACTCGGAAGCAATGGATATGCAATTTTACTGGGTACCAACCGACTCATCAACCGGTTTATGAAAATGATTGGAAAGGAACGTGTATCATTTTCAAAAAAGATCATGAGCCAGGTAAATAAATCTCTTATTAAAATAAATGAGTTTGAAACACTGGTAGCAGAACTGGCTATTGAAAAAAAATATGATTTTGTAGTGTGCGGACATATACATCAACCGCAAAAAAGAACGATAAGCACAGAAAAAGGAACTGTACAATACCTGAATAGTGGTGACTGGGTTGAGCATCTTACTTCTTTGGAGTATTATAATAACGACTGGCACGTATATGAATACGATGAAAGCATTATGAAAGCTCCGGATGTTAAGCACATGAAACCTGAGACAGAAGTATTGTCCAATGAAATAAATTTATTTCTTCATTCTTTACGAGTTTAAAATTCTATTATGAAAATTCTTTACGCAGTACAAGCAACCGGCAATGGCCACATCAGCAGGGCCATGGAATTGCTTCCGCATTTACAGCCGTTTGGCACTGTAGATGTTTTTTTAAGTGGAAATAACAGTAGCCTGCAGTTCGATACACCCATTAAATATCGCAGCAAAGGACTAAGCCTTTACTATTCATGCACAGGCGGGCTTTCCTACTGGAATACTTTTAAAAAACTTGACCCGCTTCGGCTTAAAAAAGAAATAAATGATTTACCGGTAGATAAATATGATTTGGTACTGAATGATTTTGAATTCATCACGGCCGCAGCCTGCGCCAAAAAGAAAATTGCTTCGGTAAATTTCGGGCACCAGGCTAGTTTCTTATCACAAAAAACGCCAAGACCCGAAAAGAAGAATTTTTTTGGTGAATGGATACTTCAAAATTATGGTAAGGCCACTAACTATGTCGGCTTGCACTTTGAAAAATATGATAATTTCATTTTTACCCCCGTTATAAAAAAAGAAATCCTGAATGCAGAACCTTTCAAGAATGGTCACATCACAGTTTACTTACCTTCTTTTTGCGAACCGCAGTTATTAAAAATATTCAGCCAGTTGCCGGAATTTCGTTTTGAAATATTTTGCAGCCAGACAAAAATTATAAAACGGTTTGGAAATATCAGTTTGCTACCTGTAAATAAATGTGCGTTTAATAAAAGTTTTATTCATTGCACAGGCATCATTACCGGCGCCGGATTTGAAACTCCTGCTGAAGCACTGCACCTGAATAAAAAAATTATGGCAATCCCAATTCATGGGCAGTACGAGCAGGAATGCAATGCAGCTGCTATGAAAAAACTGGGCGTTTATGTTTTAAATAAAATTGATGCTGATTTCAATTTTCATTTTCATCAATGGATGTCAAATCCATTACCCGCAACCGTAAATTATAAAAATAGTATCCCTGAAGCATTGAATTTTCTTTTTAGCCTGTATGATAAAAAACTATTACAGGATACAGCCTCATTACAGGATACCGAAAGCAGCAGTATTAAACTCCCACGTTATTCGTTCTGATTTCATCGTTAAAAAAAGACCGCCCCGAAGAATCGGGGCGGTACTTCCTACTTTCTAATACTTTACTAACACATAAGAAAAACTTACTTTCTGATTTTAAACTGAACGCAAGATGCTCCGCTACTGTTAACGGATTTTTATGAAAAGGTTACACTTATATTAATTGTGGCATCAGAGCTGTTCAGAATGCGGGCCGTAGTTTTAACTGGCTTCCATCATAGCATCTATTTCAATTTCGACAAAATAATTTTTATTACCTCTATGTTAAGTTTTGTATTTTTAAACAACTTACCCGCCATTGAAATTACTTTTTCACATATCAGGGTTGTTTTTGGCAGCCTATTTTACACCTGTTTTTCTGCAAAGCCAGAATCTGAAAAAGGATATTTTGAATTTTGAATTTTGCGGCGATTCAATAAAACTTGATATATCGCCATCCTTTAATGTCTTTTTTCCGGAAACACTTTCCGATTCAGCTATAAAATATTTTCATAAAAAAATCATCAGCAGCGATTATCTACCGGTAATTAATAAACTACAGTCTTTTAAAGAGACAAATCATTTAAATGACTGGTTGTATTATCAACTTATAAGAAAAACAGCACAGCAGGTAAGTCCCAAAGCTGATAACTATTATCGCTATACATTGTACAAATGGTTTTTATTAAGCCGGTCAGGGTACGATGCAACACTGCGCATAGCAGACGATAAAATATTATTCTATGTACAAAGTGATGAAAACATTTATAATATCCCTTATCACATCAGTAATACGAAGCAATATATCTGCCTTAATTACCATGACTATGGAACTATTGATTTTGAAAAAATAAAATTCAAAGAAATCGATCTTCCTGTATTGCAAACCAGCAAAGCTTTTTCGTATAAAGTAACACAGATACCTGACTTTAACCCGCAGGATTATATTGAAAAAGATTTGCAGTTTACCTACCGGCACAACAACTACCAGTTTAAAGTTAAACTGAACCCGCAGATCAAAAACATGTTTACCAATTACCCTGTAATGGATTATGCTTCCTATTTCAATATACCCCTGAGCCGGGAGACTTATACCTCATTAATTCCTCTTTTAAAAAAAGAGCTAAAAAATAAATCTGTAAAAAAAGGCGTGGACTTCCTGATGCGGTTTACCCGCAGTGCTTTTGTTTTTGAAGAAGACTCGTTGATATTTGGAAAAGAAAAAAGATTTTCGCCTGAACAAACTTTGTTGTATGAACAAAGTGATTGTGAAGATCGCTCAGCATTATTTTTTTATTTAATAAAAGAAATTTACAACCTTCCCGTCATTGTCCTTTCGTTTGAAAAACATGTAACCATTGCTGTTCATTTTAAAAAATTACCTGTGGGCAAACCTATTATTTATAATAGTTCTCCCTATTACGTTTGTGAGCCCACTCCACAAAAAAAAGATTTAAAAATGGGTCAGATTTTACCGGAACTGAAGAAAGCATATTATGAGGTTGCCTATGAATACAAACCAATAGAA
>JANOFP010000166.1:0-5571 GCA_031413675.1 Bacteroidota bacterium | reverse complement strand
CTGTCTAATAAAACCTGTAATGAATCATACAATCTTACTTGAGGTTCAAAAACCGGGTTGGGAAAATTTTCATTATATACCTGTGAGTAAGGAATGTCACCCCATAATGCCAATGCAGTACCTGTAGCATGTGCTTCTATTACTTGTGCCACGCCTGCCAACCTGCGGTTATTGATTTCTAAAGATTTTTGCTCCATTAAACGACAGTTTTTAATAGTAGCTGCAAATACCTGACTCCAAGTATCGTTATAATCGTTTGCAATCACATTATACAACTGGTAACTATTGTATTGAAATAATTGGCCAGCAAAATAGCCGCTCCACATGCCAGCTCTTCTTGCCAGTTCACCTTCCTGCACAATTACATTCGACAGTTCTACACCTGTAAGCATAGTGGCAGCAGTTGCATCTTGTGGATTGTTGGGGTCAATATTGATTCCATCCACTATTTTTTTACAGGATAAAAAAGATAGTGAAACAAATAAGATGAGGATTGAAATATTCTTCTTCATATACAAGCAGATTAGAAAATTAAAAATTGAGTTTTATTGAAAACAAATAAGATCTGGAACCGGGATTATTAAAATAAACAATACCACGACCGGAACCTGAACCTTCCACATTGCTATCCGGATCAATTGTTTTCAATTTGCTGTTAAGCCAAAGATTTCTTCCGCTCACTTCAATATTTACAGAACTTAAGCCTGTAAATTTTGGAAGATGTTTTCTTGTAACACGGTATGATAGTGTTACTTCACGAAGTCTGGTCCAGGTAGCGTCTGTTACAAATGGCTCCAATACATTTCCAAAAAAACCACCGAGGCCATTATACCAACTTTGGTCTAAGGCAACATCTCCCCCACCAAAATTTCCAATATTACCTCTGAATGTAGAGCCAGACAAAATTGTTGCACCACTGGCTGTTTTAAGATTGGTAGTAGCTGTTGATTCGTTACCTGTTGTTTTGCTAACACCATAATCTAACAATACAGCTTCCGTTGCATCAACAATATCTCCGCCCTGTGAATGTTCAAACAAGGCGTATAACTTAAAGTTTTTGTACTCCACATTAAATCCTAATCCGCTTCTCCAATCGGGATTAGGGTCGCCCAAAACTTTTTGTTCTACTTCGGAAATTGGAAATCCATTGGCATTTAAAATATAATCTCCTTTAGCATCTTTTTGAAAACCGATTCCCCAAAGTGCACCAAGCGGATAACCTTCTACTGCTCTTGAGGAAACGCCATTTAATCCCCCAAGAAGTATAGAAGCAGAGCCATTTAAATCTATTACTTTATTGCGGTTTGCTGTCCAGTTCCAGTCAACACTTACTAACCAGCTTTTCTTTTTCAGTATTTCGTATGACAAGTCAATCTCAACGCCCCGGTTCCGGATAGAACCTGCATTGGCATATAAAGTAGTAAACCCGGTAGCAGGTGCTTGTGGTATATCTAATAATGCATCGGTTGTTTTATTAAAATAAACAGTTGTGCTGAATGATAATTTATTATCAAAAAATCTCAAGTCAGTTCCAATTTCAAATTCCTTTTTCTTTTCTGGTCTTAAATAGGGATTACCTTTTGAACGGCTTTGAACATAGGTGCCAGTTCCAAAAAGGCTGCCATCCAGGTTAGGGTCTAGTAACTCAGCCCAATTGGGTACAAAAAAATTAGTAGCTGTTCTATAAGCTGAAGGCTGAATACCCACCATACCAAATGATGTTCTTAATTTACCAAATGAAAATATTTTTGATTTGGCAAATACCGGCAAATCAGAAAACTGCCAGGCTATATCTGCAGAAGGATAGAAGAAACTATTATCAGAGAGTTCGCCAAAAGTTGATGCAGCTTCCAATCTACCTGTCAGGTTTATAAAAAGTTGATTATACAATTCAGCGCCAATTGTTGCATAGCCGGCATTTGTCCGTGTTTTTTCAAAACGGTCTGAAATAATTCTGTTTGCGATAAGTGAATTATCAATATCCCTTGGCCCATCGGGGATAATGAAATTTGTACCTGTTGCACTTAACAGCCCTTCGTTTGAGCTGTTGTAATTAAATCCGGCCAGGAAATTAGTTCTGATATTTTCTCCGAAATTTTTTCTGGCTCTTACTATAAAATCAAGGTTGAATTGTGTTTGATCAAACTCATCCCTGCTATACAAGCCCGATGCAGCATTAATGGTGTAATAAGGCAAATAAGTAATTTCTTTTTCTGTAAAATTATCAAGCCCCGCCCTTAATGTTACATCCAGCCATTTATTGGGAGTAATGAATAATTCGGCACTATTAATAAACCGGTTTACATTATTACTGTTGTCCTGTTTATACATTGTCCATAATGGATTACTGAAACCAGGGGTTGCAGTTCCCAGGTAACTTCTGTAAGCCCTTTGCCTGTTCGGAACAAAAGCCGCAGTAGGTGAAGAATAATAACTTCCCACATAATCGGTATTATCAAAATCTGACGGAGTACGCAATAAACCTAGCATTACTCCGCCGCTGCTTGCACCCCTGCGTACCCTATCGGAGTTAGTTAATATATAAGAGGACTTATTAGAAATTTTCAACCAGCTATTAAATTGTCTTGACGCATTAATACGGAAAGTTGTTCTGCGATAATTGCTGTTGTTTCTGATAGCACCTTGTTGATTCATATCACCAATGCTCATGAAAAAATTTGATTTAGCATCACCGCCACTTATAGATAATGAGTTATTGAGGTAATGACCATTCCGGAAAGCACTATTGTAATTTTTATCTAAGAATGTTTCTTTATTATTTTTTGTTGTAATGGGATAATAAATAGTTCCGGTAGGATAACCCACAAAATAATCAGCGGCCGAATTCACTGCATCGGCACCACCGGCACGATTGGCAATTTTATCGCCCCAGCTTCTTGCATTATTAGCGGCCCATGCACCACCGGTACCCTGACCATATGCAGATTGTAAAGGGTAATTAAGGTTTATTTCATCAATAGAATAAGTAGATTTAAAACTTACATTGAGCTTACCGTTACTTCCTCCTTTTTTCGTAGTAATAATCACTACTCCATTTGCTGCCCGAGTACCCCAAAGTGCTGCTGCAGATGCGCCTTTTAAAACTTGCATGGTTGCAATATCATCTGGGTTAATATCATTTAACCTGCTTTGTTGTGTAACTCCCTGGCTACTTTCGCCCCTGCTATCACTGCTTATAGGAATACCATCTAACACAATAAGAGGATCGGTTCCTCTTGTAATGGTACTTTGTCCGCGAATCAAAATTTGTGAAGCAGATCCGGGGTCGGTACCCGAGGATCGGGATATTCTAACACCAGAAGCTTTACCACCCATTGCATCGATAAGATTTGCTTCGCCGGAGTTGGCTACCTGGTCGCCATTTATTTTAGCGGATGAATATCCTAATTTATCCCTTTGTGTTTCAAACCCCAATGCCGTAATTACTACTGACTGCATCGTTACCGATGATTCTTCCAACTCAACATTTATGCTGGTTCTTCCATTTAATGGTTCCTCAATAGATATATAACCAACAAAACTAAAAACCAAAATTGACTTTTGTGGATTATCTGCTTTTATCAAATATCTTCCAACACTATTGGTTGTGGTGCCCGCTTTTTCATTTTTTACCACAACACTAACTCCTTCCAGCGGCCTGCCAGTTGTTTTGTCAATTACTAATCCACTAACCTGGGCCACTGCCTGGTTATTTGAGAAAATCAACAAACCAATAAAAAAGATAATTCCAGGAAAGACACTGGTTTTTGAGAAAGTAGAAATTGTTGAACTTAATAATTTTTTCATACGCAGAAATTTTGGCAATCATTAAAGAAAAAAAATATTGAGCAATATAAAGTAGTGATTATTCCTTTCCTGTTCTAATGCCTTCAGAATTATTACAAAATCACTAACTTGGTTTCCGAAACGGTCTAGATCATTTCCGAAATTTCATTATAAACTTACTGTCAGTAATTTATGCAAAATATTAAAACTGGTAAGGAGGAAATTATTTATTTGCTTACGAAGGCAATAGAAAAATTTAAAAAAGAAACTGGACAGGCAATTGTACAAAATACAAACAGAAAGAATTACGAATCATTAGCTATTTTATTAAGTGAGATTAGCAACCAACTGCCGGTAAAATTTGAGGAATTAGGAACTGAAAGCTACAGTCCGGTACTCAATCAAACCTTTCAGGAATACCCCCATAGAAAATATGATATTACCGGAGGGCAAATAAAAGATGCCCTGAGTGGTATTGTTTCCAACCCCAGACCTTTTTTGGTGGATGCCTGCTATATTTATTTGTATGGAATGGGACGTAAATCATTTAAAGAAAATCCTGTTGACGAAAACCTTCTTGAAACATCAGTTCATGATAAAAAAGAAGAAAGCATTGTTTCTGAAAAGAAGAATTCAGAATATACACAACAAATAGCTCTTTTAAAAAATCAAAACGAATCAAAGGGAAAAGTTATTAAAATCATTTCGGCTATTGTGGCTTTTATAAGTATAGCGATGGTTGCCCTATTCATCTCAAATAAAAATTCAAAGGATGACTGGCAAACATTAAAGAAAAACATGAACATCCTTCCTTATCAACCAAACCAATTAGAAATTGATAGCTTAGAAGGGGTTTGGTTATGTTATACTGGTTCTCCACAAGCAAGAATTTCTGACCCATCAAGATACCATAAAGTTGTATCCAATTTAATAGATGTAAAATATAAAGATGGTTACTTCACTTTTAACCGTTTCGGCGCCAGCTTTAATCATATTGGCTACATGCAGTTTGAATCACCGGGCATTGTCTCTGTTTATTCCCGGATAAAAAATAATTCAAGTAACACTGAATCGCCCAGGCATTCCTTATTAAACTTAAATACAGGCAAGAAATATTTAGCAGCCATTTCTGCTTCCTGGAATTTTGATATTGGAGATAAAAATAAAATAATCGGCATACGGGAGATCTATATAAAATTAGGTAAAGGGGGAAGGATTGAAGAAGTGATAAATGAAATTGAAAATGCCAGTTGCAAGTGTAAAGTAATTCGTTGGCATCATGAGAGCAATCAGGTAAAATCTTTTTATTTAAAAAACGAATTGCTGGACTCTTTAGATTTAAAAGAAATAAAACCGTTGATTAACGAAAATAGTATTTTACTCGGCATACCACAGGATGGTCTTGTTATATCTAAAGACAGTGTAAGATAGAATGGTTCAAATTTTATCCTTCACTTCGGATTTCTAATAGTTCACATTAATAGCCAGCAGGCAACAGGCGGTTTTCTACTAAGCTGGTCTGATGAAACACAGAATACCAGCACAGCAGAAAGTTATGATGATTGCAGTACTGGCATAGCGAAACGACAAAAGCGAATGACATTAAATAATTAGAAAAAAATGAGAAAGTTAAAATTGCAAGTACAAATGACAGTTGATGGTTTCATTTCAGGGCTAAATGGAGAAATGGACTGGATGTGTTTTGCCTGGACAGACGACATCATAAGTTATGTCAGAGAAATTACTGAACCTGTTGACACAATAATTTTAGGTCGAAAACTTGCC
>JANOFP010000165.1:0-3010 GCA_031413675.1 Bacteroidota bacterium | reverse complement strand
ACTTCTGTGATATTCGTTTCGTACATAACTTGTAAATTGATATTGCGGTTGGTTTTGATCAATATGTACATAAGCACCATCACCACCTACTACCTCAACAGACGAAGTTTGCCCGGGGCCATTCAACTGATGATTTCCATTATCCTGTGCACCGGCAAGCATATAATCGGTAAGTGTTGGGTGCATAGAAACTGAAAAGAATTGTTTTAAAGATAGATTTCGGTTCCGGTCACTAAACGTTAACCCATTATCCCTTGAAAGAAATATTCCTCCATCACATCCTATAATAATTCTTCTTTCGGCCCCGACGTTATACCATTGCATAAAATGATGATCGGCGTGTACATAAGGCCCTGTTCCACCTACCCATCTTGTGCGCCTGGTAACTGTGCTTCCTCCATTTACTGAAAGATATGCATCCAACCCACCAATCATAACACTGTCTGTAAAATTTGGATTGATGGCAAGTGTAATATTATACCAGCCCTGAGTATTGGATAAACTGGTTGTATAACCAGCTCCATTTTGTTGAGCCCAGTTTGCTCCACCATCAGTTGAGCGGTATAAATCAACAACATTATTGGAACCATTCGTTGGCGCCGCATAAACTACATTTCCAACTACGGCCAGTTCAATTCTGTTTGCCGCA
The DNA here is from genome assembly GCA_031413675.1 of Bacteroidota bacterium. Lineage (GTDB taxonomy): Bacteria > Bacteroidota > Bacteroidia > Chitinophagales > Chitinophagaceae > VBAR01. The sequence continues at coordinate 2,361 of JANOFP010000165.1, read as the reverse complement.
GTTATCATTCCTGCAGTTGCAGAAGACCACGTTCCTGACGCAACAGTTGCGGGTATATTAGTATAGCGATAATTGCTTACCCCGCCTGCTGTGGTTGAATAACCAAAGCTTGCATGTAAACGACCCGTTGAACTTATTTCAATATCTGTACAATGGGAATTGGAAGCTGTAAGTCCGGAAGGTGTAATATTTGTCCAGTTAGTACCTCCATCTGTTGAACGAACTAATCCACTTGATTGAGTTGGTAAAGGAGCAGATGTTGTTCTTAATGCGAGATAAACATTGCCAGACGCATCACAAATCATTTTAAAACAACGCCAGTAATTTGTTGTTGATGCAAGTTGTGTCCAGTTAACTCCATGATCGGTAGATTTCCAAATACCTCTGCCATATACAGCATCCGAATTGCTCGGTGCTTCACCGGTAGCAAAGTACATTGTGTTTGCGTTAGTAGGATCTTGAACAATAGAAGTAAGAGAAATGCTTGCAAAATTATCGCTGACCACAGTCCAGTTTGCAGGAGCTGTAAGAAAATTAGTAGTCTTCCATAATCCACCATTTACACCTGCTGCAAAAACAGTATTACCCGTAGCATCTCCTGCATCTACTAATATTGCCCGCATTCTTCCCGATGTATATTCATTATTTGCTCTGGAGTTTCCATTACTGGGTCCCACCACATCATAAATTGGCCCTCTGGATGACCATGAATAACTTGAAGATAACCGCATACCTGCAACTTGGTCTTTTTTTGCATTTGTAAATTCTATGGCATCCCATAAACGGTTGGCAGGTACATAGCCCAATGCAGGGTCTATTGTTTTTTCATACTCTTGTAATCCGATTTCCATCGGGCCATCATATTCTTTTTCTTCACCTTCTTGAATATAAATTTTTTCTGTGTTGTTTCTGAATTTGCAGCTGAACAGTAAAGTAAACAGTAGCAAGTAAGCAGAGAAGCTTGTAATTTTTTTAAGCATGGGATATTGGTTTTAAAATCTCGGCTAATTTAGAAACTAATTCAGTTTTGAAAGAAGTAAAATTGCCCGATTTTAATTCCAATTTATACGGAGAAATACGATTTAAAATTTTTCCCACAAAAAAAACCCGCCCGGCCATAAAGCCAAACGGGAATTAATATTTTTTTCAAAACTAACTACCACTTATCTACTTCTTCAGAGGCAGGTGGAGTTATTGTATCATTTGTAACAGGAGTTACTTCTTTCACCGCTACTATTTCAACAGATGGTTCGGCGACAGCCTCCGTGATGGTTCCATTTTCTGGGGCACCTTCAAATCCCTCAGGGTTATCATGATTGAATGCATCAAAATCAAAGTCAGGCATTAAATCTGTTTTCACATAGTCAACGGTTTCACCTAACGCTTTTATAAATTTATTAAAGTCTTCCTTGTAAAGAAAAATTTTATGTCTGTCGTAACCATTATCATCAAACCGCTTCCGGCTTTCTGTAATGGTGAGGTAATAATCTTTGCCACGTGTTTCTCTTACATCAAAAAAGTAAGTTCTTCTTTTTCCGGCACGGAGGCGTTTGCTATAAATGCTCTCCATCTTTTTTTCATTGTTCTCGTACGCCACTTTATTAAATTTTATAGTTTAAAAATCAGTTCTTTATATTAAGAAGTTACAAATATATAGATGTTTTTGAAACAGCCAAATCTGATTCGGATCAATTACCAATCTCCATTCCACTCAATTGCCTGTGATAAATAGAAGCGTAATATTTATTTAATAAAATCAGTTCATCATGTGTACCCTGTTCTGTTATTTGTCCATCTTCCAACACAATTATTTTATCAAAATTAAAATGTGTAAATAACCGATGCGTAATAATAATCACCGTTCTTTCCTTTAAAGAATTATAAAGATTACCAACGATTTCCTTTTCAGTTTTTGCATCAACTGCACTCAGACAATCGTCAAAAATTACCAATGAGGTGTTTTTTATTAAAGCACGGGCAATAGAAATCCGTTGCTTCTGTCCGCCGCTTAATGTTACACCCCGTTCTCCGACCAGCGTTTTATACTTTACACTAAACCGTTCTATTTCGCTATGGATCCCTGCATTTTTTGCTGCATCAATAATTTTTTCGTTTGGTTCATTTACACCAAAGCCTATATTATTTTCAACCGTTTCACTGAAAAGAAAAACATCCTGGGGCACATACCCTGTTTGCTCTCTTAACGAATTTATATTCCAATCTTTAATATTTACGCCTTCTATTAATATAGTTCCACTCGTAGTATCATACATTCTTAACAGCAATTGAGCAATGGTAGATTTTCCGCTCCCGGTTTTGCCAATTATGGCAATTTTTTCTCCTTGGTTGATTTTAAGATTA
>JANOFP010000164.1:0-2797 GCA_031413675.1 Bacteroidota bacterium | reverse complement strand
CTCTCTTTCTTTGTCCGTTAATTCAATTCGTGGTACAATTTCATTTAACAGGTCATTCATTGCCTCAAAACATTCCTTGTATGAGTGCAAGTAATCTTTCAATATTTGTTCATCCTTTTCGTTAAATACAGTCATGGGTTGACAGTTTATTTTTTATAGCCCGTACAGCAGCCAACAAAGTGCTTGCTTCTATGGGGCTGGACATTAAAACTCAACATCACCTATCACGGGAACTGCGCCTATCTTTCAACTGCTTGCCGCCAATTCCCCACAGCAGCAAGCACCACCGTTGGGCGCAATTACAGCGACTCCAATTCATCTTCCAGTTTCTTTATTATACCTTCAATAACAGGAAAAAAAAGTTTGTTGTATTTATGGTCAAAATCAACCTGTTCATAATCTTTCAAAGTACCGTAGTGTTGGACAAATGCCACATGAGCAACTTTGCTATGGTCTTTATGATTAAGCAAGTCTTTGTACTTTGACAACTCTTTAATTTCTTCAAGCAGTTCAGTTGCTTTTTTTGCGGATTCTAATTTCATAATTTTAAAACTGCACCCAACAACGGCATTGCCACAATAAGGGCTGACGTAATTCTGTTGAGCAGGTGAATAATACGGGAACAGTTGTAATTCTTATCGTCTGCATTGCCGCCAATTCCCTTACTGCGGCAATGCCCAACGTTGGGTGCAAGCCGTGACGACCATCCATCAACTGTTTGCAACTGTATTTGTTTTTTTTGCCAACGCTTCTTAAATACAACATTTCGTAATAATTAAATATTCATTAGTAACTCAGACAAATAATGGAAGACGAAGAACAAAAGAAATCCGAACAACAGCCAGAACCAACGGATAAACCTTCCACACTCCCTGTTGACAATAATACTGACAAGATTGAAGAAGGCGATAAAAAGTCCGCTGAAAAAGCCGATAATGGAAATACCGAGTCCTGTAGTCAACAGCCATTCCTCGTTAAAGTAGAGAAAGAAAAAGGGAAAGGCTTGAGTAAAGCAGAGACAATTTCGTTGTTTGGCATATTGATTAGCGGTTCGCTTTTTTTTATGACTGGCGCAGACACCAACCCCGGTACAAAATTCAGGACGTAATTCACGCCGCATTATTGCAAGTTTATCTATTCTCTCTTTCATTTCATTTGCTTTAGCCAATTTTGTTGCTTCCATTTTTTATTTATTTAAAAGTTAATAATTATAACCGCACTTCTGCCAACATCCGGTTTTCTGCTATACGGGCTGACGAATCTACTGCCAAGCATTTGTTTTTCAAATATCCATACATCAGAAAGCCGTGGAAGTTAGTTTCTATTTTTTCTCCCACGCCACACAGCAGTTTTTCATGGCGGCTGGACATTATATATTTCAACATTAATAAACAATTACTTCCTTACCTTCTTCGTTTTTACAAGATGGTTGTTCATCTTCAATAGTTTCTTCAATAGGGTGCTGCTTTCTAAATTCAGTTAACCTAACCGCACGTTTTGCAACGCTATCATTCCAATTGCTACAGATTTGATAAGATGTAAACCATTTTGCAAATCGTACAGCATCATTTTCAGTTTTAAAAATCATTAGTTGGTGAACAATGCTATTGCCGACAAATTTCCCAGAACCGTCCCAACAGTTCATAATATTTTCTTCTGTATCAAAATTGTCGTTTGTGAAAATGACTTGCCATTGACATTCATACCAGTATTTAGCTTTTATGTGAAAAATCGGTGCATCAGATTGTTTTTCTATTCCATGCTTTCCGGTTCCTTTTTTTGTGTTGGTCTGACAACCAAAAAAAGATGCTCCGCAGCACAAGAAAAAAACAAAAACTAACATGGGGTTTTGTGCTATGCCTGCTGACGAATGTGTTTGGGTCATTTTATCTTTATTGAAGTTTTGAATAAGTTTTCAGCATCTGTTTTTCAATTTCAGGCACAGACACAAAGCCCTGAACGTTATAAGCCACCCCTATCAACCCGTGAATACAGGGAAATTAGGGGCGGCAGTAATCCGCCCCGTAAAATCAATAATCAAAGTGAGGGCAACCTTCGTTACCCTGAAATACTGGATGCTTTTTATTAAAAACACTCCATTTTGTAGTGATGTTTTCTTTGCCAGTCGGGTCGGCAGTAAAAACGGTTAGGTTGGCATGTTTTACATCACCAGTCTCGCCAAAAATTTGTGTTACAATTGCAGGAGCGGTTTGCATTCCATTTGGCAATGTGTTTACATTACCTGGGAAAAATTCAACGATACTTCCAATTTTTAAATCTGACATTGTTTTTGATTTTATGTTAAAAAATAGAATACTTATTTTTTGCTTTGTCGAGTTCTTCCATCCAATAAGAAAGTTTCTTTTTTGCAAATTCTTGCCTGTTAGAAAAAGGTTCTGCTGCATCTGCCATGTGAGAATACTCGGCTATGGACAATTTACATTTAGCTACACGGCTTCTTAACCCGTTTGCTTTTTGTAACCTTTCTCTTAGTTCCTGAAATCCTTTTTCATCCATCGTAATATTTTTATAGATTAAAAAATAATTTCCCTTTAATACACGGGGTGAAAGACGTAATCCAATCTCTCGTACCTCGTTCCTTTGTCTTACTGATGGCGTTCCAACGACCAGAAAAAAAAGAATCGTACTGCTTTCATTTTGGACGGCGGCCAACATGGAAATTGCCGAAATGAAGATTCTTTTACCTCGTAAGTTGTTCCCGCCGTTCGTACCTCACGGCTTCACAACTCACTTCGGCAATTTCTGGTCGTTGTGTGCTATTTGGACACAGCCTGCC
>JANOFP010000163.1:0-2152 GCA_031413675.1 Bacteroidota bacterium | reverse complement strand
ACTGCTATTAAAGTAAATCCGAAGGCTGCAGATGGTTATTATGCTTTATCAGTAGCAATGGGAAGAAAGGCGTTAACGGAAAGTGGAAATGAAAGGGTGAAAGCTGTAAAAGAAATAAAAGCTAATGCAGATAAAGCGATTTCAATAAATCCAAATCATGGTCGTGCATGGCATGTGTTGGGTAAATGGCATTATGAAGTAAGTAACCTGAATGGACTTGAAAAGGCAGCACTTAAAATAATATATGGTGGCTTGCCAAAATCTTCACTAAAAGAATCGATAAGATGTTACGAAAAGGCTAAAGACCTTGAGCCTGTTTTTGCACTAAATAATCTTGAACTTGCAAAAGCATACCACCGCAATCGTGAAGATGCGAAAGCTATCCCACTGCTGAAACAATTACCTTATTTACCTGCAAAGACTGAAGATGATGGAAAAATAAGAGCTGAAGGAAAGAAGTTGCTGGAGAAGATATTGAAATGAGATTAATATGATAATTCATTATTGAATGTCTTCTAATGGAATAAAAAGACAGCTTAATTTATGCTGAATAGAATTTGCCTGCGGCAGACAGGTTACCAAACGTACAAGAGTCCCGTAAATACGGGAACGAAGTCTAATAATAGTCCCCGACGTTTGGGGCACCCTATTCAATAAAAAACGTATTATTTTAATACTTCAATAAATATGAAATGAATAATTAACCTATGTTTCCCTTTAGGAGGCAGAGGCTTAAATTACTTTCTTTCTCCACCTTCCGCTTTGTAAATAAAACCACGAAGGAACAAACATACAAATCCAGTAAAGCCACTCACTCATCCAGCCGATAGTGATGGAGAGTTTTAGTTTTTCCATTACGATATAAACAAATGCGATGTAAAAAATAATAGTGAAAAATTCAATAAGAAATGTAACTCTTGTATTGCCGGTGCCCGTAACTGCATAGAGCCATACTACCGAAAACGACATGAGGATCATAGCAAGGCTGATTACCCTTACTACCGGAATGCCTTGTTGTATGAACTCATCACTCTGACCGAAGATGGAAAGAAATAAATGCGGCATAAGATTTAGCACTGCACAAATAACAATTGCAATACCGACACTTAGTTTAGTTATTTTTTTTATTACATGCAGCACTTCATCTTTTTTGCCCTGGCCAATTACATTGCTCACCATACTGTTGCAAGTGGATGCAAATGCCCAGCTCATACAACCGAAAATGCCGAATACATTCCGCATTACATTTGAAATTGCCTGTGGTGCAACAGCTGTTTGATTCCGTTCGATAAGTATAAAAAAGAATTCCCAGGTAGTAATGCTGATAGCATGTTGAAATACCAATGGTGCCGACATATTGGTAATAAGCGATGCATTCTGTTTATCCCAACGAAAATTTTTGAACAAAGAGAAACGTTGTGCAATTCCTTTTTTATGAATAACAAGATAGATGACAAACATGCCAATGAACTCTGAAATGATTGATGCAACAGCCGCTCCATTAAAACCCAATGCTGGAAAACCCCAGGCACCAAAAATAAAAGTGTAGTCAAAAACAACATTCGCCACAGCTTCGGCAATGGTGCCGGTAACGAGATACCTGCTTTGATTCGTACCCACAAGTAAAGCATTCCGCATCTGGTAGATGTATAAAAAAGGTAAACCCCAGATACGTATTTGTAAAAATGAAATGGCCATTTCTGCTTTTTGTTCATCATGCAGAATCGATCGGAATATAGAAGGTGTAACTGTATAAGTAAATAGAATTCCAAATACAGCAATTAACATTGCAGTTAGGATTCCCTGGTTAAAAAGTTTGCCTATTTCATTCGGACGGTTTTCTCCGGCACGCCGGCTGATGAGTGCCTGCAATCCATTATTCAACCCAAAACCTATCGATGCAAAAATGAGATAATATACACCTGTAATACTTGCTACAGCCAGCGACTCTGAAGAAAAATGTCCGAGAAAAATATTATTCGTTATAAAATTTAACTGAGGTACTAATATTGCAACACTGATGGGTAAGGTTAGTTTTAATATCTGCCGGTTTGTAACTTGCAGTTGAAGGTCGCTATGGTTGGTTTGTGCAGACATGAATAAAAAACCTGCAAACCTACATAGAATTAAGTGATTAAAATGCTGTTATTCT
>JANOFP010000162.1:0-3311 GCA_031413675.1 Bacteroidota bacterium | reverse complement strand
CGAGCTGCCCTTGCTTTAAATTTTTTGCACCTAATACACTTTGCACCATGCTTTGGTCGGTACAAAAAAATGCAACGGCAGAAACAGGATAGCCTAACAAAATAGCATGCCATGGATAGCTGGGGTCGGAAGCTGGCCGGGTAAGATTCCAAAAATTGGATGGTGTTTTATCAATCAATGCACCGATGCCTCCAATTTCTCTTAAGCCCAAAAAAGTTAAGGTGAGAGAAACAACTATTAATAATATCATTTGAAAAACATTGACCCTGGCAATAGCTTTTAATCCGCCCATGAATGTAAATAAACCTGAGAAGGCTACTAATACAATGGTGGATTGCCACATGGGAATATCTAAAATCTGCCGCACTAAAATTCCACCGCTGAACAAACCAAGCGACAACCAACTGATTAATATTTTTATTAGTGCATAGCCAGCCAAAATATCCTGTGTACTTTTTCCATAGCGTTTACCCATGTACTCGGGCATTGTGCTTACTTTACTGGCTATATATCTTGGCGCAAACACCATTGCCAGTAACAATAAAAAAATAAAAGCATACCATTCAAAATTTCCGCCCACTATTCCAGCCGTATAACCAATGCTTGCAAATGCCAATAAGGAAGAAGGGCCAACATTCGTTCCCCACATATTAAAACCAATGCTGTACCAGTTTAATGAATTGCCCGCCATGAAAAGAGTTTCATCTTTCTTTTTATTTTTAAAACTGGCGATGTAACCTATTATTAATAGTGCAACTAAATAAATTGCAACAATTGCAAAATCAAGAGTGCTAAGTTTATCGTAGATTTTGTTCATGCCAGTTCCAGGTTATACTCTTGTAAAGTATCTTTTACTTTCACCGGCATTCCTGTTTGCAAACTTTTATCCATCGCCTGTAACAAAGCAACTGTTCCGATTCCCTCTTTTAAATCGGGATAAGCAGTGAAACCCTGTTCAATACTATCCACAAAATATTCCAGGTAATTCTGGTATTCGCCTGCGTGATGACTTTGTCCTTCGAAACGGAAATAATGTTTTAATGTAGCATCGCCCCAGGTAATTATTTTTTCTTCGCCTTCTTTGGTGGTGACTGCATACCGCAGTTCATGGTAATCGGCCTGGCTGGCACCTGTTGTTCCTCTTAGTATGCAACTCATGCCACTTTCTCTTTGTACTGGTTGTGTCGGCGAAGTATAAACACCACTTACTCTTGCTATTCTTCCATCGGTGGCTTTAAAAATAAAGTGCATAGTGTCTTCGTTTTTTAATCCAGCCGTTTTTCCATTGCTGCTTATCATACCATAGCCCATTACTTCGTCTATATTGGGCAAATAATATCGTATAAAATCAACCGGGTGACTTAAGCCACTATACAGCCATTTGAAAGATTTTTCCAATGCCCATTTTTTTTCCAGGAACCAGCGATGGTCGGCATTGTAATGACTTTCAACAGTAATTAATTCTCCGATTACTCCTTCTTCAAAATCTTTGCGTTGTCTTTTATATGGTTCGAAAAATCTGGAGCTTTGCCCAACAAATACTTTCTTGCCTGTTTTCTTTTGCAGTTCGAGTAATTCTTTTGCCTTGCTTAAATCATCAATGAATGGTTTGGTGCATACTACATGTTTGCCATGCTGTAATGCCAGTTTAATATGCTCTGCGTGTAAATGGTCGGGAGTGTAAATAGCGATGATGTCAATTTCTGCATCTTGCAGCATCTCATTGTAGTCGGTGGTGTATTCATACATTTTAAATTCATCAGCTCTTTGGTGACAGGTTTCCAGGTTTTGGTCGCAAATCATTTTAAGATTTACTTTTTTGCTTTGTATGGCGGCACTCATGGTGCTGCGACCTTCGCCTAAACCTAGTATTCCGATGTTTAAAAGAGTGCCCCTGTCCCCTAAAGGGGAACTTAGATTTGAAGAGTCTATTTTTTTATCAATCATTTTTCAAATTATTAAGTCCGATAATTAATTCCTGTTGCACCATTAGAGTCCAGTTCCCCCTTTAGGGGGTTAGGGGGCATGTTTTAAAAACACCCATGTCTCTCCTTTCTTCGTTCCTTCAATCCCTTCCTGGTATTTACCCATTATTTTATTCCACTCATTCATCTTTGGATTATTCCCGGTTGTCTTTGGATTTAATTCATCCAATGTTTTTCCTTTTGGAATACTGATGATTAAAACCAGTTGCCTTCCATTTCTGAATAATAACAATTGCTGAAAATCAGCATTGCAAAACCCTCTTGCTATATCCGGCCACTTTTCAAATTGTGTGGCATGATAATCCAGGTATTCCTGTTGGAGCTTTTTATCACTTACAAGATTCGCTGTTAAAATAATATGCTGCCATTCTTTGGCGGTTGTTTTATCTGCACAATGTTTTCTTTTGCTGTACTCGTAAAACATATCGTGGTACACTTTCACTTCAGCTTCTGGGAAATTATTTTGCAGTCGTCCCTGAATTACTCCTAAGTCCTGCACTCTATCGAAAATCAGATAATGGTTTTGCCAGTGATAAATGGCGTTGCTGTCCATATTGTTCTTGTTCAGCAACAGTTTCAATTTTTGTAAATCCAGTTGTTTGCCTTCTTTCACCACCAATTCAATTATCTCGTTGTGTTCTTCGTTAATGGATTGATTGGCCTTTGCCGTTTTATTCGCTGTTAAATATTGAAACTGTTTTTCCAATCCGGCATTTTGCTTTACACTGTCATGCACCTGCGGGCCGTTATTGCTCCAAACATTGCCGGGGCCGTTGGCGTTTTGTAAGTATTTCTGAGATGGTGTCCAGTTATTTTTCACCGTAAAATGCGAAGAACCTTCATCCGTATAAATATAAAACCAGTGAGAAGGCAGATGTGCATACGGTGCTTTGTAAATACTATCAATATAATTTTCTTCAATAACGGAGTTTGGTTGGGAGCTTAATGTATAAATTCCACTGCAATCATAATTATGTTTCCCGTAATGATGAATTTTATTGGCAACAATTTTATTATTCCGCATCATATTCGCTTCTGCACTCCAGCCCCAACCGAGACTGATACCGCTGTATGATACGTTTTCAATTTCATTATGCTGAATAGTAGTGTTGCTTACAAAACCACAGCCAATGCCTACGGTGCCCCAGTCTTCATTGGTGGCGTTGGTTATAAAATTATTTTCAATTAAAATGTTGTCGCAGTTTTCTCTTTCATCTTTCGGATTAAAAGGCAAATGAATTTCCCGGCCTTTATCACCATAATTTCCCGCCAGTATTGCTGTACCCCCAATATCGCTGAACAAATTTTTCTTCGTCATATTATCCT
>JANOFP010000161.1:0-7436 GCA_031413675.1 Bacteroidota bacterium | reverse complement strand
ATTTAACTGAGGTACTAATATTGCAACACTGATGGGTAATGTAAGTTTTCATATCTGCCTGTTCGTAACTTGCAGTCGAAGGTCGCTATGGTTGGTTTGTGCAGACATGAATAAAAAACCTGCAAACCTACATAGAATTAAGTGATTAAAATGTCGCTATCCTTTAAGAGGGAAATTAAAAACTTTAATAGGTTGGCATCCTTTAAGGGGAAGGGGCATTATTCATTTCATTCCTTCTTTTTTTTATGCTAACATTGCAGCCGGAGAATAAATGAATCTGAAAAAATTATTTCATATAAAATCAGCTGATACAGAAAATAATCTGTCAGTTCAACCGGTACTTGCAATAAGTCTGGGTGACAAGTATTTTAGTTTTTCTATTTCAAATGTACAGGGTAATCAGTTATATCAATTGGCTTGCTATGTTGCTGATGAAATGAATCCTGAAACACTGGCAGAAATTTTAAACCTGCACCCGGAAGCCAGTGGATTATTTTATAAAGTTGCGGTTTGTTATCATTATCCTCAGCATGTTTTAGTGCCGAATGAATTTTATGCTCATGAAAATATTGGCGAGTTATGGAGAGCGGTACATGGAATAGCTTCATTAAAAAATATTGTATCGGAAAAAGCTACTGAATGGCAATTGAATACGATTTATACAATACCAGCAGATGTACAGCAATTTTTAAATAGACGTTATCCCGCTGCCTCATTTAAGCATTACTCCACTCTTTCATTAAAAAACAGTTTAATTCCTGTGCAAAGCGGATTACTTCAGGTCGATTTTGGTGTGGATGAATTTAAATTCACGGCAACCAAACAAAACCAATTATTGTTGATTGAGCAGTTTGAATACACAACTCCGAATGATGTTATTTATCAGTTAATGAAAGTTTGTAATGGATATTCAATGTCCCCGTATGAAGTGCAACTTTCAATTTCTGGATTAGTGGATAAAGATTCTGCTTTATATAAAGAGTTGTATTCTTATTTTATTAATATAGAATTCAGAAATGCAAACTGGAGTCATGCAGATCATCCAAATCATTTTTTCACACATTTAAATGATATTGTAAAATGCGCATTGTAGGTGGGGAACATGGAGGAAGACGATTTAATCCCCCCGGGAGTATGCCGCATACAAGACCTACTACCGATGTGGCTAAGGAAGGTTTGTTTAATGTATTGCAAAATAATCTTGCTTTTGAAGACCTGAAAACGCTGGACCTCTTCGGTGGAACCGGAAGTATTAGTTATGAGCTGGCATCAAGAGGTGTAAATGATTTGACAGTTGTAGAAAAAGATGAAAAGATGTTTGAGTTTATAAAAAAAACATCCGGGGCATTACGATTGGAAAATTTTAAAATATTGAAATCTGATGTTTTTAGATTTATAAATAACTGTTCAGACCAATTCGATTTTATTTTCGCCGGTCCGCCTTATGCACTCACAAACATTGATGATTTACCAAAACTGGTTTTTGAAAAAAAACTTTTAAAGCCGCATGGCTGGTTTGTATTAGAACATACACCAAGAAATGATTATAAAACATTTCCCTATTATAAAACTGAAAAAAATTACGGTACAACGGTGTTCTCAATTTTTAAAGCAAGTGGGGAATAGATAATTTCTGAGCAAACAGGTTCCGGGTTCTACATACCACAATTCCATTTTCCTTTGTATCTTAACCGCATGCTTAAAGCAGCGGCACGCAAATATTTCCGTGAGAAACGAATGGCTTTGTCAAATGCAGAACGATCGAAACTGGATGATTTATTGCTGATTCAGTTTCAAACTATGAAATTGCCTTTCATTCAAACCTTGCTGAGTTATTGGCCTATTGAAGAAAATAAAGAACCCAATACACATCTTTTTACTGATTTTGTTGAATTTAGAAACCCAGAAGTTAAAATTTGTTATCCAAAAAGTGATTTTAAAAATATCCTCATGACAGCCATTAAGACAGATGAGGAAACAAAGTTTAAAAAAAACAGTTATCAGATTTATGAACCTGTAAACGGTGATGTGGTACTGCCATCTGAGATTGAACTGATTTTTATTCCCTTACTTGGATTTGATCTGGAAGGTTCCCGGCTTGGCTATGGCAAAGGATTTTATGATAAATATCTCTGGCAGTGTAATCGTGAATGTATTGTAATTGGGTTTAGTTATTTTGATCCACTTGATAAAATTGATGACCGCAATAATTTTGATGTACCTTTAACTGCTTGTATCACTCCACACAAGGTTTATGATTTTTGATTTCCTTTTCCGTTCATTCCGCATCTTATTATTACCCTTTGCATTGGTTTATGGGCTGATCATCTGGGTAAGAAATAAATTGTATGATACGAATATTTTCAAGTCATCCGATTTTGGGCTACCCGTAATTTCAGTTGGCAATTTATCAGTTGGTGGTACTGGCAAATCACCCATGGTAGAATATATTGCTGAGCTGTTAATTAATAAATATACGGTAGCCACCTTAAGCCGCGGGTATAAACGAAAAACGAAAGGTTATACATTAGCAAATACAAATTCAACTGCATTGGAAATCGGCGATGAACCCATGCAGTTTCATGTAAAATTTCCTTCACTATCTGTGGCAGTTGGTGAGCAAAGAGTAGAGGCGATACCACAATTGCTACATGACAAACCAGAAACAGAATGTATTATTCTGGATGATGCTTTTCAACACCGGTCTATAAAAGCTGGACTGGATATTTTATTGACAGAATACGATAATTTATTTGTGAATGATTTTTATTTACCCACCGGCGATTTGCGGGATTTAAAATCGTCCTATCTGCGGGCAGAAATAATTGTAGTAACAAAATGTAAACCAGATTTGTCTGAGTTGGCAAAAAATAAAATTATCAATCAGATAAAGCCACTGCCCGGTCAAAAAATATTTTTTACCGCCATTGAGTACGGCAGTTGCTATCATCTTATCAATAAAAAAACAATTGAGTTAAATTCAAAAACCGAAGTCTTGTTACTTACGGGTATTGCAAATCCAAAGCCATTGAAAAAATTAGTGGAGGAGCATAGCAAAACCTATTCTCTAGTTCAATTTCGGGATCATCATATTTTTACAATTGATGATTTACGAGATATACGGGAGCGGTTTGAAGCAATCGAAGCAACGGAAAAAATTATTCTTACAACAGAAAAAGATGCAGTCCGGTTAATAAAGTTTGGAAATGAACTGGAAGGATTACCCGTTTATGTAATTCCGGTACGTCATCATTTTTTGTTCGAAGAAGGAAAACGGTTTGATGAAACAGTTGAATCATTTATAAAAAATTTTAAAAAAAATAATTAAAGAAATCATGGGAAGAAAGAATTCCAAAAAAAGAAAAGAGAAACCCGCCTCATCAAAAACATATAAAGGTGTGGTAGATATGACCCGGTCGGGCATGGCATTTATCATTGTAGAAAATTTAACAACAGATATAATGGTTCGCCCCACCGATATGAATACTGCATTGCATGGCGATACGGTTTGGGTGCAAATAACTAAGGGTCGTGAAGGTGCCGGAAGAATGCAGGGGGAGATAATAAAAGTGATTACAAGAAAACGCAAAGAGTTTATTGGTCATCTGGAAATGAATAAATCAAAATCACCTGCCCGATCTGGTCATTCAGGCGGGGATGACAAACCATTTGCATTTTTTATTCCGGATATGGAACGGCCCATGCCGGATATTTTTATTCCGTATAAAAATTTAAATAATGCCAAAGACAACGATAGAGTGGTAGTGCGGATTTTAGAATGGGAAGCAGGTGGTAAGCGGCCTGTTGGCGAAGTATTGAATGTATTGGATGCGGAAAATGAAAATGATTTGGCAATGAAAGAAATTTTGCTGGGTGCCGGATTTTCATTGCAGTTTTCAGACGATGCTTTAGAAGTGGCTGCCCGAATACCCGATACGATTTCAAAAGAAGAAATTGAAAAACGAAAAGACCTTCGGGATCTTCTCACTTTTACCATCGATCCGGTAGATGCGAAAGATTTTGATGATGCTATTTCATTCCGGGTATTAAAAAATGGTGTGTACGAAATAGGAGTGCATATTGCCGATGTCAGCCATTATGTAGAAACGGATACGGCTCTTGATCTTGCGGCTTATGAAAGAGCAACATCGGTTTATTTGCCTGATCGTGTTAATCCAATGCTGCCCGAACATATTTCTAATGTCCTGTGTTCATTGAGGCCCAATGAAGACAAACTCACCTTCTCGGCCATTTTTCAGGTAACGGCTAAATGCGAAGTAAAAAATTACTGGTTAGGGAAAACAGTTATTCATTCCAATCACCGGTTTACGTATGAAGATGCTCAGGAAATCATAGAAAAAAAAGAAGGACATTTAAAGGAAGAAATTTTAATTCTCAATGATCTGGCACAGCGGATGCGTAAGCAACGTTTCAAACATGGAGCAATTAATTTTTCATCAACTGAAGTGCGTTTTAAATTGGATGAAAAAGGAAAACCAATCAGTGTGGTAATAAAGGAAAGTAAGGAAGCACATCAGCTGATTGAAGAATTTATGTTACTTGCAAACAGAAAAGTAGCTGAACATTTTTCTAAAATAAAAATAAACGGGAAGCTATTGCCCGTTCCATATCGCATTCATGATGATCCCGATGAGGAAAAACTAATTCCTTTTGTTGCATTTGCCAAAAAATTCGGACATAAATTCGACATGTCATCACCTGATAAAATTGCTGAATCTTTTAATCAGTTGTTGAAGGATGCACACGGTACACCCGAGCAACATGTGTTGGAACAGTTAGGAATTCGTACCATGGCAAAAGCAAAATATACGGTTGAAAATGTTGGGCATTATGGTTTGGGCTTTGAACATTATTGTCATTTTACTTCACCCATTCGCCGTTATCCCGATGTGTTGGTTCATCGGGTTTTGCAACAAGTGTTAAAAGAAAATATTGTAGTTGATAAAAAGATGGAGGAAAAGTGTAAACATTGCAGCGAAAGAGAAAGAGCAGCGATGGAATCGGAACGTGCAGCGAATAAATACAAGCAGGTAGAATATTTAAAAGACTATTTAGGAGAAGAATTTGATGGTGTGATTAGTGGCGTTTCATCATTTGGTTTTTGGGTGGAGACAGTTGAACATAAATGCGAAGGATTAATTTCGTTAAATAGTTTATTGGATTTTGATACATTCGTTCACGATGAAACGGATTATTGCCTGGTGGGCCGACGTAGCGGAAAGAAATTCAGAATAGGAGATAAATTAAAAATAAAAGTGGTGGCAGCTAATTTAACCAAGCGGCAGTTAGATTATGAGTGGGTTTTGGAAGGCAAGTAATTGGTAATTTGGAATTGGGGATTAGGCTTTTTGTTCAATCAGATTCTATGTTTTTGGTTAACAAAATAAATATTAAATAATAGGACACTAAGCCCCTCTCCGCCAGGAGAGGGGTTGGGTCTGACGATAACTATCAGACTCCGACCGCAGCGTCGGAGGTGAGGCTAAAAAAACAATCATGCAATCATTCGAATCATTATCAAAACAATTTATAGAGAAATTTAATGAACGGCATTTTCCGGATGAGCCGGCTACATTATATCAACCCAATGAATATTTTTTAGCACTGGGGGGTAAAAGAGTCCGCCCGGTTTTATGCTTAATGGGCAACGAGTTATTTGATGAAATAAAAAACGATGCCTGGCATGCGGCAACAGCTATAGAACTATTTCACAATTTTACGTTGATTCATGACGACATCATGGACAAAGCTCCGTTGCGTAGAGGTAAAGAAACGGTTCATTCAAAATTTGGAGAAAACACCGCACTACTTGCGGGTGATGTTATGCTGGTAAAAGCGTATGACTATTTAAATAAAATAAATACCTCTTATCTGCAAAATGTATTACATCTTTTTAATAAAACGGCAATTGAAGTTTGTGAAGGCCAGCAGTTGGATATGGATTATGAAAAACAAGATGCCGTAAACCTGGATGATTATTTAAAGATGATTGAATTAAAAACTTCTGTTTCACTGGCGGCGAGTTTACAAGTAGGTTCATTGCTTGGTGGTGCCGGCGAACGCAATCAGCATTTGCTGTATGAGTTTGGAAAAAAGTTAGGATTAGCATTCCAGGTACAGGATGATTATCTCGATGCATTTGGCGACCCAAAAAAATTTGGTAAACAGGTTGGTGGAGATATACTTGCCAATAAAAAAACATTTTTATTGATTCATGTTTTAGAAACAGCTGATGCTAAACAAAAAAATCAATTGAATAAATTAATAAAAGAAAATCCTGCGGATAAAATTGAGAAAGTTTTAGAAATATTCCGAATATGCAAAGTTGATGAATGGGCACTGCATTTAAAAAATAAATACCTGAATGAAGCCATGACACATCTTAACGATATTGCAGTTCTCTCAATAAGAAAGGAACCCTTAAAGGAACTTGCATATCTTCTTATTCAACGTGAAGTTTAGAATTGAATGGATAAGAACAACAACCCTTATTACATACCTACCCATACGATCTGCGATGTTCTTGTTCCTGTTTTTTCCCTATCTTGAATCTTCAAAAAAAACAGCTGATGGCAAATTCACTCTTCCGCAGAAAAGAAATTTCTTCAATACTATCAGAGGCAGCAAAAGGTGAAGGCGATGCACATAGTCATGGATTAAAAAGAGTCCTTACTACCCGTGATCTTACTTTTTTCGGAATAGCGGCTATCATTGGTGCAGGTAGTTTCAGTTCTCTGGGTGAAGCTGTTTTTAAAGGAGGTCCCGGTGTTGTTTTACTTTTTATTATTACCGGTATTGCTTGTGCATTTACTGCCATGTGTTATTCGGAATTTGCTAGCCGCATTCCGGTTGCGGGTAGCGCCTATACATATGCCTATGCAAGCTTTGGCGAGTTATTGGCATGGATTATTGGTTGGGCTTTAATCATGGAGTATTCCATCGGTAATATATATGTAGCATTTAGCTGGAGCGATTATTTTACTTCCTTTCTGCATAAAATAAATGTTCATATTCCCGATTATCTCACTTGTAGTTATGCCGAAGCACATAAGGCTGTATTAAATAATGGAACGAATGCTGAATCACTAAATGCCTGGAATAGTGCACCCATGCTTGGCAATCTTCGAATCATTTTGGATTTACCTGCATTAATTATCAACTTGCTGATTACCTATCTTGTTTATCGTGGTATAAAAGAAAGCAGAAATTTCAGTAATGCAATGGTGGTATTAAAACTTGCAATTGTAACCCTGGTTATTTTAGTTGGAGGTGCTTTGCTTTTTTCAAATGGCTTAACGTTTAACTGGACACCTGCAAATGACGAAGGAGTAAAATCATTTATGCCAAACGGGTTCAGTGGTGTGATGGCGGCAGTGGCTAGTGTTTTCTTTGCATATATTGGTTTTGATGCAGTA
>JANOFP010000160.1:0-3487 GCA_031413675.1 Bacteroidota bacterium | reverse complement strand
TCTTAAATAAACCACTTTCATTTCCATTCCATGCACCATTTTCCCAGGGTCCTAGCCTGCCGGCCCATAGGTCTGCAAATATGATTTGAGAATTATTCGGATCGATTGTTACCTGAATGGCTCCTGTGTTTTCATCTTTATACAATACTCTTTCCCATGTTTTACCGCCATTAATAGTTCGATACACACCTCTTTCTTCATTTGCTCCGTAAGGATGCCCCAGTGCAGCAACAAAAACTCTGTTTTCATTTACAGGATCAATAGCTAATCCTCCAATTTGTTGTGCATCTCTCAATCCAATATTTTTCCAACTTTTACCACCATCTGTTGATTTATAAATTCCATCTCCTACCGAAAGATCTGGACGCTGCAAACCTTCACCACTTCCCACATAAATAACATTCGGATTGGAAGGTGCAACAACTATATCACCGATAGATCCGGTTGGTTGATCATCAAAAATGGGAAACCATGTTCTTCCATAGTCAGTGGTTTTCCAAACGCCACCATTGTTTACTCCGATATAAAAAACATTTGGTTGTTGAGGAACTCCTACGGCAGCAACTGTTCTGCCTCCGCGATGAGGGCCAATCATCCGCCATTTCATTTCGTTGAAATAGGTTGAATCGTATGGCTGTGCAAAAATTGTATTGCTGAAAAGAAGAATTGTGAAAACAGAAATTAGTTTTGGCATAACAGAAAGTTTGAAATGAAGTTAAGAAATTGGAAAGAAAGGAAAGCAGTTGGTTTGGATATTTGCAGTTATTCTTTGGTCAGTTGGTCAATATCATCCAGGTCTTTCAACCTGCCAGCTTCTTTTTTTGCAAGTAATAAATGATTAATGTGGAGGGTTTTAATTTTTATATCACCATCTTCAAATTCTTTTGCAATGGAATAACATTCTTTAAAATTAAGCCCTTTTACTTTTGTCATAATATCAATTGCAACGGGTTTTCTTCCATACTTGAATACATCCCATTCATCGTGATGGAGAAAATTTTCTTTAGTCATATCAAAAACCGGCATATGGAATTGATGAAAAGCCCTCACTAATTTAGTATAATTCTCCTCAGTTCTTTCTACCCATATATCCATATCACCCGTTACCCTTGCATGTCCATAAAGTATTACCGAAAAACCTCCAACAACAAGATATACAACCTTATTATCGTTCAAGGCTTTTAGAAAATCATAGAAATCGTCCTGGAAAATATCAGGCATTACTTTGTTTTAAGGCTTTAAATACAGATTTATCCATTCTTGGAGGCGTACTGACATCAAACGAATAGGCAAGGGATGTAAGATAAAAAGAAATTTTAAGTCGATCTTTCCAGTTATAGTTTCGATAGTTTCTCATGTAATCATCAGCTTCCTGAACAGTCATTGCCTGGAATGCCGATTTATCAAGCCGATATTTTTTGTTTTCACTCATTATAGCATAAAATTAAAAAGCTTTCATCTCTTTCTTTACATCATTCTTCGATGCATTCTTAACATATTTCTCCAACCAGTTAAACTGTTCTGCCAACACATGCAGTACATTTTCTTTACCGGCATAGCCATGACTTTCATACGGAAGCTGCAAATATTTAACCGTGCCTCCATGACCTTTTATTGCATTAAACATTCTTTCACTTTGTATAGGGTATGTGCCGGTGTTATTATCCATTTCTCCATGTATCAGCAATATCGGAGTTTTTATTTTATCTGCATTGCTGAATGGGCTCATCGCATTGTATAAATCGGGTGCTTGCCAATAAGTGCGGTCTTCATTTTGAAAACCAAAAGGAGTCAACGATCTGTTGTAGGCTCCACTTCGTGCAATTCCTGCTTTAAATAAATTGGTATGTGCAAGAAGATTCGCAGTCATAAATGCGCCATAACTATGCCCTCCAACTGCCACACGATTTCTATCACCCACCCCCATTTCAGAAAGTTTATTAATAGCTGCTTCAGCATTCATTGTTAGTTGTTCAATAAAATTATCATTTGGTTTTGCCGCAGGCTGCTGTGCATTATCCTTGTCTGTAGCTACAATCGGCATCTCCGCATTGTTAAATACCGCATACCCTTGCGTAACGTAAAAAACCGGCGACCCGCCACCAACTAATGTAAAGCGATGTTCGCTACCCCGTATCTGTGCAGCATCAGCAGCAGAATTATATTCGGCAGGGTATGCCCAGATAAATACAGGTAGCATCCCATCTTTTTCTTTATTATATCCTTTCGGTAAATATAAATCGCCAGTCAGATCAACACCATCAGCTCTTTTATATTTTATTTTTTCTTTTGTTACACCATCCATCTGTGGGTATGGATTCGTAAATGTGGTAAGTTGCTTATCAGCAATTTTTAATTTTCCAACGGATCCTGCGGATAAATTTTTTATCCAGTAATTCGGCATTTCATTTTCACTTTCTTTACGGGTAAGCAATTGCAGTTTATCGGCATCCAAAACACGGATTACATTTTCAAAATATCCCTCAGCGCATCTCCAGATTATATCCAGCTTCTTTGTGTTTAGATCAAAGGTTGCAAGAAAAGGAAGATCTCCTTTGGGTGAAGCACCTGTTCCATTATTCATTAAAAGTTTTGTTCCGTTTTCAATAAGTTTTATAACCTCTGCTCCATATTGATTTTTTTCAGTAACCGGAAAGCCCGGATTGGAATATGCATCAGTTGTATTTCTTTCAGCGAGTTTTTCAATTGCACCT
The DNA here is from genome assembly GCA_031413675.1 of Bacteroidota bacterium. Lineage (GTDB taxonomy): Bacteria > Bacteroidota > Bacteroidia > Chitinophagales > Chitinophagaceae > VBAR01. Next base: position 773 of record JANOFP010000160.1, on the reverse strand, counting down.
GTGGCTGGATTTAAGCGATTGCTTTGTGTGGTTTGCTTACCAGTCAAACCTTCTGTAACCAATGCAAAATTTGCATTACCCCATGTCGTATTACGGTAACGCATTTTTGTTTTAAATAACAAGGTGGCTGTTCCGGTAAAGGGTGCAGCCAATGTATATACTGCATCATGATACTCTACATTCTTTTTTATTAATCCACTGTCAAGTGGCATACACCAAATAACAGTGGCTGCTTCATCATCACGCCATTCAAACCCACGGGCTACTAACTGTACATTATCATTTCCGCCGGGGGCAGTTTCTGCTGATGGAAGTTCAGCAAGTTGTTTTACAAGTTTACCAGTTATATCAGTAATGGAAACGGTAGAAGGAAAACCGCCTGCTGGTACTGTATATGAAAATGGTTTTTTAATTGTGCGGACCAGCAAATATTTTTTATCAGGAGAAATATTGATGGATAAATAAATTGCAGGCTGCCCGATTTTTGTTTCGGCGCCATTTATATTTTTCACCAATTGTGTCGTTGAATAAAATTCATAGAGTTCTTCATCATATGGTGTTTTTATTAAATCCTGGAAAGTAGGACGTGGAGAAGCTTTGCCATAATTTTCTTGCACAGTTGGTCCTTTAGGGGTAGCCGGTTTTTCAGGTGCAGCACCAACAGGTTTTATAGCTGCACGATAAAATATTGTGTTGTCATCATACCATTGATAACTTCCACCGATTGTATTCAAAGCGGATTTATTTATTTTAATTGCTTTCTTAGTTGCCAG
>JANOFP010000159.1:0-5299 GCA_031413675.1 Bacteroidota bacterium | reverse complement strand
GAAGATGCGGCTAAAGACAGTGTGCAACAAGTTTTTTTAAAAGCCATTACAGAACTGCACAGGTATAAAGTAGAATATTTTAAAAGCTGGATTTATATGGTGGCAAAAAACCACTGCCTTATGATACTAAGAGATAAGCAGGGTAAAATTCCGCTAGAGTTAAATGAACGGATGAGTATAGCTGTGGAAGAAAAAGATAAAAAAGAATTTTTGCAACATGATCTGACACTGGATGTAATGAATGCAGCCCTGAAAGAATTGAATGGCGAGCAACAACAATGTGTAACTTTGTTTTACATAGACAAAAAAAGCTACCAGGAAATAGCAGAACAAACCGGTTATAATTTGATGCAGGTAAAAAGCCATATTCAAAACGGAAAAAGAAATTTAAAAATATTGATTGAAAATAAATTAAACGATCTGAAATAACGTGTCAGAAAATTTAAAAGACATATTATCCAATTTATCAAAAGATATCGATCAGGAAACATTACTGAAATATCTGAATGACCAGTTACCTGCCAATGAAAAGCATGAAGTGGAAAAACAAATGCTTGATTCTGATTTTACCGATGATGCACTGGAGGGTTTGCAACATATAAAAGACAAACAGCAGATACAATATATGGTGGAGATGCTGAACCGCGACCTAAAGAAAAAAACGGAAAAGAAAAAGAAGCTGAGGAAAAAATTAGAACTCAAAAAAGAGCCCTGGCTGATCATTGCAGTCATTGCAATTCTCATTATCGTCATCATTTCCTATTTTATGATTAAAAGAATGATGAACAATTAAGTTTATAATTCCTCCCAAATTTGTTTTGCAAATTTTTCAAGCGATGGGTCTCTTGCCCCCATTAATAATAAAACACAATTGCCTGTAAAATGTGACCGGGCAGTTTTTAAAAAGGCATTCCGGTCTTCAACAAAATAAGCAGACTTACCGGTTGCTTTAATATCATGTATTAAATCGGCTGAAGAAATATCTTTAACGGCAGTACCACCCGCATAAAAAATTTCACTCATCCATATTTCATCCTGTGGCCGCAATGCTTCCGAAATTTCTTTTACAAAATCATTGCGTAAAAACTTTGTCGGGCCATAGCCATGTGGTTGCAGCCATGCAATCAGTTTTTCTGCAACCGGCTGACAAGCTCTGATTGCCGCAGCGCATTTTACCGGATTGTGAGCATAGTCATCAATCACCCAAACACCCTTTTTATTTCCCAGTACCTGATTGCGGCGGTAAATCCCTTCATAATTTTTTAATGCTTGTGCACAAAGATTCAAATCAACACCGATTTGATTTGCTATTGTAACAGCCGCTAGAGCATTCTCCATATTATGATGACCGATTGATGTGATTGCAAATTGAATACCTTGCCTCCCGGCAGGCAGGTTTAATATTTCAAATTGAATACAGAAGCCTTCTTGTTTAAAATCTTTTGCAACATAACCAGCTTTTATTTTTTCATCTGTTGAAAAATCCTGATCTCTGTTTTGTGATAGCGTTGCTGCTAATAAATGCGATTGATTGACAACAAATTTTTTACTGTTGTTCTTAAATATTGTAAAAATATTCATCAACTCATCCATTTCTTTATGATCCTTATCTACATTCAACACTAGCCCAATTTCAGGTTTGTATTGCACAATGCTGCCGTCGCTTTCATCAGCTTCAATCACCAACCACTCCCCTTTTCCAACTTTTGCGTTTCCAATTTTCCCCTCTTTAATAATACTCACTAATCCGGCTCCGCTGATTATACTCGGATTTAATCCGGCATATTCTAAAATATCAAACAACATAGCAGTTGTTGTACTCTTACCACTTGTACCACCAATCGCAATTGTTTTTTTACTTTCTGCAATTACAGACAGCAGTTCGGAACGTTTGATAATTGGAATATTTAATTTCTTTGCTTTCTGAACTTCAAAAACGGTATCCTCAATAGCAGTAGAAACAACAACGAGATCTGTTTCAGCTGTTATTCCATCTCCATTTTGAATAAAACATTTAATTCCTTCAGCCCCCAGTTTTTCTTTTGTTTCATTGTATTCACCGGCAACAAAAAAACGGTCGCTACCACTTACATTTTTACCAATCCCTTTTAAATATTGAGCTATTGCACTCATACCCGATCCGGCGACACCGATAAAGAATGGATTCTTAAAATCATGGATTGATTTAATCATACTGCAAAGAAAAGTAATAACGATTAATAAAACTTAAATCTTGCTTTGAGAAGAACGAAGCATTTCAGGATAGCCCCATTTTTTTGCCAATGCATTTACAGCCATTGTAATTCTTTTTATTTTGGTGGGCTCTGTTTTTGCACTATCAATCCATTTACTGAAATACCGTTGATGTGCACCGGGTAGTGTATTAAAATATTTCTTTGCACCGGGTTCATCATCCAGGCAATCCATAAAATCTTTATTGAAAATAAAATCAGATTCATCCAATGCCAATTGAACATTCAACAGAGCCCCATGTTTTTTATGAATGCCTTTCCGCATTTCCTGGTTTACAGGCATAATAAAGTTGCCACCGCCCATTGGCAATAGCGCAACCTGGGTAATTTTATAATTATCTAATTTACCCTTTACTCTAAATCCAAGTTTGCTACCCGGTTTTAATTGCCGGGCAAGGTCTGCAGGCACTTCAATATACGTCCATCCTGTTTTTTCGCCTTGCTTATCAAATTTTAATATGGTACATGTAAACTTAACCATTTGTTATACTTACTGTCTTTATATTTGACGGCTATCCATTTACCCCATCAATAAAAACTTTTTAATGTCATTTAGCTTTATCCACCTTATAAAAATACAATACAGAAAAATAATTGCTCCGGGTCTATTCATCGGATTATTTTCCGTTCTGTCAACTGCACAGAATATTTCTGTAACATTTAAAATAACGAATCCAAAAAATGATCCGATATCCAACGCCACAATAAAAATAACCAACAACACTGACAGTTCACAGTCCTTGCAAAAAATTGCTGACAGCAGTGGCATTGCAAAATTTAATCTTTTACGGAACTCTCAATATTTTATTACAATCAGCGCAGTCAATCACCTGCCCATACAAAAAGGGTTTGCATTAACCGGCAACCAAACCAGTTTCAGATATATTCTTGAGCCATCATCAAAAAAACTGGATAATGTGATTATCCAATCTAAAAAACCCTTGATGCGGCAGGAAGATGATAAAACAATTGTGGATCCTGAAAATTTAGTTGCCAGTTCTTCCAATGGGTTTGAAGTGATTGAAAAAGTACCCGGAATATTTATGGATCAGGATGGTAATATTTATTTAAACAGTATGACACCAGCAACGGTTCAGGTAAACGGAAGAGAAATGAAAATGAGTGCTGCCGATGTTGCTAGTATGTTGAAAAGTTTACCCCCAAATGCTATTTCAAAAATTGAAATATTGAAAACGCCTTCGGCAAAATATGAAGCAAGCGGTGGTGGTGGAATTGTAAATGTAGTTTTGAAAAAAGGGATAAAACTTGGTCTTACAGGAAGTGTAACAACCGGATTGCAACAGGGTACCTATGGCAATCAGTTTATTGGATTCAGCCTGAATAATAATGATGGTAAGAAAAGTTCGTTTATAAATTTTAATTATAGTAAACGGAACAGCTATGAAAAAATAAATACCAATCGCCTGTTTGCATCTGATACGATTCTTACTCAGAATGCTTTTACAAAATATCCGGCTGATGGTCTTTATACCAACTATGGGCTTTCCTGGTCATTAGGTAAAAAATGGGAACTTGATTTTGATGGCAGTGTAAGTTGGAATGAAACAAAAAACAAATCGGACAATAACAGTTTGATTAAAAAAATAAGTAACAGTCAAACGCTGGTTAGCAACCTGAACCGGGTAAATAATTCCGGCAATTCTCTTGTTATTGGCAATGGCATTGAATCGAAATACAAAATTGACTCGCTTGGAAGTGAATGGGAAAACGATATTTTTTACAGTCATGCTAATCATAAATCGGATCAACGCTTTACCACTATCCATAGTTTTCCGGTAATACCTGTTTATGGCGGTGATGGAAATGGCGATAACCGAAGAAATCTTTTTATAGCAAAATCGGATTTGAAACTGAAATTTAAAAACAAAACAACGATTGAAACGGGATTAAGATCATCTGTTCATCATTTTAAAAACACAACTAATTATTTTCGTGAACAAAATGGTATACGGGCAAAAGATAACAGCCGTACCAATACTTTTAATTATTCTGAAAATATTAATGCAGTTTATTTTCAGATTTCTAAAACCTTAGGAAAAGAAATTGTTCTTAAGGTTGGTTCGAGATTGGAGAACACCAATATGAAAGGAAACCAGATTATTCCGGATGATACTACATTCAGCATTCAACGCACCGACCTGTTCCCGTATATCTATCTGAGCAAACCGATTATGAAAATTGCAGGTTACCAGTTAAGAGCTTACCTCGTTCACAGAAGAACAATACAGCGACCGGTATATGAGCAACTGAATCCTTTTGCAAGATATGTGGATCAATATTTATCGGAAGTGGGTAATCCATCGCTTCAACCACAGTTTACAAAAAATTATGAATTCAATGTCAGCTTTGAAGAAACACCCGTATTGGCTATTGGCTTCAATGATACCAAAGATATTTTCACTAATGTAATTTACCAGGCCGATTCAAGTACAAGCCAGGCATACCGCACTTATGACAATCTTGGAAAAAATAAAGAATGGTATTTCCGTGCATTGGGAGCATTGCCCCCCGGTGGAAAATATTTTTTTGTAATGGGTGCACAGTACAATCATAATTTTTATGATGGACTCTATGAAAACAAACCCCTCTCTTATAAAAGAGGAACCTGGATGCTATTTACTTACCATACTTTGAAATTGGGTAAACGATCGCAGTTTTCGATGAATGGGTTTGTCCGCTTTAAGGGATTGTTGCAGTTTAATGAAGTAAAAACTTTTGGCGCATTGAATGCAAATATCAACCGCCGCTTTTTTAAAAATAAACTGACTGTAACCCTGAGTGCCAATGATATTTTCTTTTCAAACAAATATGATTTCTCCATTAAGCAAGGTTCTATAAATGCTTATGGCTTGCGTCAAAATGATACCAGAAGATTTGGAATAAACTTCCGATACAATTTTGGTATTCGTAAAAAAGATGAGAATGGAAATATGTTTGAAGTGGATTCGCCGGAGAAACAATAGGAAATGAAAGTTCTGTTTTTTAGAAATTTATTATTCAATAGCGTATATTTATATATTATCGAC
>JANOFP010000158.1:0-9443 GCA_031413675.1 Bacteroidota bacterium | reverse complement strand
AATTAAATACTCAATTGCTTGAAGAATTAAGAAAAATATATAAACTCCAATAATATTATTATGGAAGTACATGCACATACACATACAGCCCGTAAAAAATGGACACATTATTTCTGGGAATTCTTAATGTTGTTCCTCGCTGTATTCTGTGGCTTTCTGGCAGAGTATCAGTTGGAGCATAAGATTGAAAAAGACAGGGAGAAACAATATATCCAGTCTTTAATGAATGATTTAAAGACTGATCTTATAAACATTGAAGACGTTCAAAAACAAAACCTTTTGGTCAAACAAACAGGCGATTCATTGTTTACATTATTGTCTTTGCCAGACTATTCAAATAGCACAAATTCAATTTATTATTTTGGCAGAAGTTTTAATTCCATACTTTATTTTAATATGACAGATGGAACGCTAAGGCAACTTAATAATGCAGGTGGGCTCCGTCTTATCAGGCAAAAGGATGTTGTTGACAGTTTACAAGCATATCAATATGTATATTATGAAGTCATTAAGGCACAAGAGATAAAAGAAATTCAGTTACTAAGTTATCGTGATGTTATGTGTAAGGTATTTGATGTTCATGTTCTTGAAACAATGGTGACTGGTGAGAAAATTACAAGACCCAATGGAAACCCGGCTTTAATATCACAAAACAAAGAATTGATAAATGAACTTCTGATGAAAGCGCATTTTGTGAAACGAAACAAAGCTCAACTTATGACAATGCTTGATGCAATGAAGCAGAAAGCTTTGAATTTGCTGAAAACAATTAATAAAGAATATACCCTGAATTAAAATATTATGGAAGTACATGCACACACCCACACCCCTCGTAAAAAATGGACGCATTATTTCTGGGAGTTTCTTATGTTGTTTCTTGCTGTGTTTGCCGGATTTCTGGCAGAGAACCAGCGGGAGCATATCATTGAAAAGAAAAGAGCTCGTCAGTTTTTGCAAAGCATGCTGATGGATGTAAAAACCAATATTATAAATCTTGATTCGCTGATACATCAGGATAATGGTCATATTGCAAACCATGATTCACTGTTGTTGTGGTTGCTTGAGGATAGTGCAACCATTGACCGTGCAGCATTTGCAAAAAAAATGGGGCCGGTATGGGTAAGAAATTTTTTAACCCGCAAAGAAACCTATGAGCAAATGAAATCTTCGGGATCACTGCGCTATGTTGGCAATATTGAGTTTCTGAAAAATATGATGGATTATGAACGCATTACCAATTTTGCACAATACCGAAACCAGGAGTTTGAAAAAAAATATTATTCCGAATTGTTTATACCGGCAATCTATAAAAATTATGATCTTACCTGTCAGCTAAATCTTGATACAAGCAATTACTCAAAACCCGCTATTGTGGAAAAGTTAGCCCACCACCAGGATGTTCTTAAAGGAAATGATGCTTTAACATTTCGTCATGATATGGGTAGTGCCTTAACGCTTAGATTAGAACGATTACACAGAAGTATTGATGCATTTATTCATGCACGGGCAGCTTGTGTGAAGATGGAAACTTTAATTAATAAACAGTTGGAATGAGTCGTGTAAGTGCTGAGCCTGTAAAAAAATAAAAAAAAGATTTTACAAACCACAACTTAACCTGCAATTAAAAATTAGATTTCATAATAACTCTTACTTATAATTTCTTTTTTGCAAGAATACTCCAATCTGATTCTTCGGCAACAATTGTATTTGATAATTTTCCAAGGCCATCAATCTCCATCTCTACCACATCACCGGCATTCAGCCATTGTTCAGTATAATCAGGATTATTTAATTTACCGGTACCATTCAATTCTAAAAAACAACCTGTACCAACCGTACCGCTTCCAATTACATCACCCGGAAAAAGATCAACACCATACGATGCCCGTTCAATAATTTCTGCAAAAGTCCAATCCATATCCCCCACATTTCCTTCACTTACCTGTACACCATTTACCCAACACTTCATTTTTAAATTCCAGCTTTTACCCGTATGGTTTTCTTTTGCATTCACTTCCATTTCTTTTAATTCGTCCAATGTTACCAACCATGGCCCGATTGCGGTACTAAAATCTTTTCCTTTTGCAGGTCCAAGGTTCAATAACATTTCTTCCATTTGCAATTTTCTTGCACTGATATCATTCATGATCATTAGCCCGCCGATATATTCATCCGCATCTTCCGCTTTTATATTTCTTCCTTGTTTACAAATTACAATTGCAGCTTCCAGTTCAAAATCTAATTTTTCAAAATGATCGGGCATACATTTTATTTCACCCGGCCCCTGTATGCTGTGGTGATTAGTAAAATAAAATATCGGGTACTGATCAAATTCGGGAATCATATCTGCTTTCCGGTTTCTTCTTGCTGCCGCCACATGCTGGCGAAATGCATAACCATCCCGGCAAGAAGTTGGAAAAGGAATTGGCGCAATCAACTCAACTTCATTCAAAGCAATTCCCTTATTACTCGTTTTTGTTCCTTCTTTCATCATCAACTCCCATGCCTGTGTTAATGGAAAGGTATCTTCCCAATAATTTAAAAACATACTCATCGAATTTGGTAAATCCGGATGAATGGCTTCCATATCATACACCATTTCATTTAATACAATTGTAAGCTGCTCATGTCCATCTTTTATGTAGGTAACCAGTTTCATGAAAAAAAATAGTTTGCGGCTAAGATAGGGATGTTGCCGGTAATTTGTTTTATAGAAAAACCCATCAGTTTCAGAGAGTTGAAAAAAATATTTTTCACTATGATTAAAATCAGGTTGTTAAGTTTCAGGATTTCCTGCTTGCCATTTACTTCTCACCACTCACCTTCCTTATCTTTGCGCCATGCAATTCGAGAAAATACATAACAAAGGCCAGGCCCAATTATTTAAAAATCCCTGGCTGGAGATGCTGACGAAAACACACCCCTTGGTAATTTGGGGAATGTACACTCCGGTAATAATTTATATGTTGTATTACAGTGGTAATAGTCTTGGCAATTCAACAGGAAGAATCATTCTTATATTTTTAAGCGGGATGCTTTTCTGGACCTTATTTGAATATATAGCTCACCGTTTTTTATTTCATATGATAGCCAACAGTGGAAGGGCTAAAAAATTTGTTTATACACTGCATGGCAATCATCATCATTATCCACGAGATAAACAGCGGTTATTTATGCCTCCTGTTCCAAGTATTATACTCGCATCCACCATATTTGGTTTGATGTATTTAATAATGCGTCAAACAACCTATATGTTTTTCCCCGGTTTTATTTTGGGCTATCTGATGTATGGCACGATGCATTATGCGATACATGCCTGGAACCCGCCTTTTAAATGGATGAAAGGACTCTGGCGCAATCATCATTTGCATCATTATAAAAACGAACACAATGGTTATGGCGTAAGCTCCACTATCTGGGATCATGTATTCGGCACCATGTTCGATTTAAAAAATGAAAAAGAAGATAAAGAAAAAGTAAAAGAATTGATGTTTGAGAAAAAAGAGTAGCCCCAAACCCGTGAAAGTGGCTTTAGAGTCTGCGTAAATCTTTATTACCACCTATCTTCATCATTACTATTTTTATCCCGCCTGCTAAATTGTTGTCGGGATTTTATTTTTTCTAATTGTCTTTCAATAATTAATTCAGCAATAATTTTCCCTGCTTCGCTATCGCCGTTCTCTTTCAATAGAATTTTTAATTTTTTTTCACTTACATCTATCCGGTATAAAACAGCAACTAATTTTTGAAAATCAGTTTGAATAAGATGATTGATATGACTGCTGAGTTTTTCTTTTAATACTTCAAAAGAAATATTCTCCGGCAAATCAATACCCATTGACTGTCGGATAGCTGGGATCAATTCTATATCAATCTGTGCCATTTTTTAAAAATAAATTAACCATACAAGAAATACAAGGCATATAAGGAAAATCTTAAATGCCTGACTGTCCATTCTGAAAGATCTTGTATGTCTTGTATGTTTCAAAAAAAGTAAAAAAATCTGTGAGCATTAAAATTTTTCAATAACACCCAAACTGAACAATGCAAAATCATATTTCACCGGATCTTTCATATCCAATTTACGCAACGCTTCTGTAAGTTCAACAGCAGCCAGCCAATCATTCTGCTTTCTTTGCAGCAACCCAATCTTACGGGCTACTCTTGTCACATGCACATCCAGCGGGCAAATTAATTGTGCTGGCGAAATATTTTTCCAGATACCAAAATCAACTCCTTTGTTATCATTACGCACCATCCATCGTAAAAACATATTTAATCTTTTGCAGGCAGATTTTTGCAGGGGCGAGGAAATATGTTTCTCTGTTCTTTTTAAATGTTCTGATGAAAAAAAATATTTTTTAAAATGATTTAATCCCTCTTCAACATTCATTTCTTTCGAAGGAAAGAAAGCAGTTTCCAATGAATTATATTTACGGTAATGCCTTTGAATAAAATCGATGAAATAATACAGGTCATCTTCATTAAAAGTTCTATGCTTAAATCCTTTTAGTCTTTTCAAATCGGACGGTGTACAATGCTGAATAAACTGATGAGGAGATTTGTCCATTCTTTGCAGCAACTCTTTACTTTTATTTATTATAGTCGTTCTGTTTCCCCATGAAAAAAGAGCTGCAAAGAATGCGGCAATTTCTATATCCTGTTTTGTTGTAAAAGAATGCGGAATGGAAATGGGGTCATTTTTAAAGTATAACGGTTGATTATACTGATCAACTTTTGAATCCAGAAATTTTTTAATTGAACTTTTCACTTCTAACAGTTATATCAATCAGCTTGTTTTGTCTTTTTTCAATAATGCTGCCACTGCAATTAATACCCAGATAATATTCACAATCATGGAGGGATAAGCATGATGCCAGTACGTGTTGATTACAAAAAAAAATCCACCAAAAAGATTACAGAAAATATAAAAAGGAGAAGAGGCTTTCCAAATGCCCCTCATATTTAAGTAATAAGCACCGACGATCAGCACAGACCCAATCCAACCAATAATTTCCACATAAATATTCATAAGTTTATCCGATTGCCTGATTCAGATCTTCAATCAAATCATCGGCATCTTCAATGCCTACACTTAACCGAATCAATGAATCACTTAATCCATTTTTAATTCTCTCTTCCCGCGGAATACTTGCATGCGTCATGCTGGCCGGATGATTAATTAAACTTTCCACACCACCCAGGCTTTCTGCCAAAGAAAATAAATGGGTAGATGATAAAACTCTTTTTGCTTCGTCCACACTATCATTTTTTAATTCAAAGGAAATCATACCACCAAAATCTTTCATTTGCTTTTTAGCAATTGCATAACCCGGATGATCCGTAAATCCATTCCAATAAACTTTTGCAACTTTAGGATTCGCTTTTAACCAATGGGCAATCTTTGCTCCATTCTCACTATGAGCTTTCATTCTTAGTCCCAATGTTTTTATACCCCGCAAAACAAGGAAGCAATCCATCGGACCGGGCACAGCACCGCAACTTTTTTGAATAAAGTATAATTTCTCTCTCAGCTCTTTATCGTTCATCATTAATGCACCTTGAATCACATCACTATGTCCGCTTAAATATTTTGTAGCACTATGCATGATAATATCTGCTCCCATATCCAATGGGTTTTGCAAAGCCGGTGATGCAAACGTATTATCAACTGCCAGTAAAATGTTTTTAGGTTTTGAAATTGCAGCTACAGCTTCTATATCTGTAATGTTCATCAAAGGATTGGTTGGTGTTTCAATCCAGATGAGTTTTGTATTTGCCGTTACGGCATTTTTTATATTATCCGTATTTGTGGTATCAACATAAATGAATTTGATTCCAAATTTTTCAAATACTTTGGTGAATAAACGATATGTGCCGCCGTATAGATCACTTGCGCAAATCACTTCATCGCCAGGTTGTAATAATTTAATCACGGCGTCGGTAGCTGCTACACCGCTGCTGAATGCAAGACCATAGTTTGCATTTTCAATTATTGCAAAAGCATCTTCCAGTGCTTTTCGTGTGGGGTTTTGACTTCTCGCATATTCATACCCTTTATTTACACCGGGTGCTTCCTGAACGTATGTACTGGTTTGATAAATTGGAGTCATAATGGCTCCGGTAGATGGATCGGGTGTGGCACCCGCATGAATATATTTTGTAGCTGGTTTCATATTTATATTTTCAGAGCCGCAAAGATGAGAAATTATATACGAACTGATGTCATTAATATTAAACAACCGTAGAATGAAAATACCATTCATCAGTAGATTGATTCCTTTAACAGTTGCTTAACCTCATTTGCAGTTATTCATATATTCATGCTTCACTTTAAAATTATTTTTTTTCAAACTGCTTTTGTTTTGCTTCAGCTATTTTAACGTTTACTAAATTATTTTAAGTAGTGGCACCCGTATTACCAGCTATTGATTTTCACTTGCAATCGCTTTGTTGATGAGCTACTTTCAACAAAACATTATTCATCAATTAAAAAATTAAGTTATGAAAAAAATCATCTTATCCTTAGCTGTTTTGATGCTTGTAGCAACAAGCTTTGCCACCACACCACTCCCGCATCTGGCGGTACCGGCAGAAGTAAATGTAAAAGTGCTGGATGCTTTTAATAAAACATTTGCGAATACGGAAAATTTAAAATGGTATGAGAACGAAAAAAATTTTGAAGCCCGTTTTAATCTGGATGGGGTAAGGTCAATTGTTTGGTACAATAAAAAGGGTGAGTTACTGAAAATGCATCGTTATTACTTTGAGTATAAATTACCTCCGTTTCTGTTAGACAATATCCGGAAAAAAATGCCAGATCAAAAAATTTATGGTGTAACCGAAATTACAAATTCAGCCGGTGTAGCATATTATATAACAATGGAAGATAAAAAAAACTGGATTCAACTGAAAGCAGATAATACAGGTGATTTTGAAGTAACTGAAAAGTTTAAAAAAGCATAACCTGCTTTAAGAAATATAAGTTCCGGCAGTAAGATACCGCCAGTCAAACCGGTCAGCCGTATGTGCATCATGCGGCTGATTTTTTTTATGCAGCACTTCGGGTTTTAATATTTTTTCGGCTACTAATTTTGTTTTTGCATCCCCTATCATATCCTGAACTGTTTTATTTTCCATCCATTTTTTCTGTGGAGGTTCAAACCCAACTTTATCTTTTCGCCAAACAATTTCTTGAGGCAATTTTTCTTTCATGCTTTCACGTAAGAGCCATTTTGTCCAGCCATTTCGTATTTTAAGATTGGCGGGAAGTGTAAATAAAAATTCAACTAATTCATGGCTTAAAAAAGGCAATCGTACTTCTCTTCCATGTGCCATACTGTTACGATCTGCATATCGCAATAACTCTTCCAGTCCGTTGGTAAACGTATTGAAATGCAAAGCGCCATTTAAATTGTAATAGGAAGGCGTGGTGTAATACGCTTCTTTACTTTGAAACCTTACAAACTCTTTTGTCAAATCTTCCTGACGCAGTGCATGTAATAAATATTGTTTTTCCAGAACGATAGATGCAAAATCGGGAATCCATGCAGCGATTGCATTATTTATTCCAAATTTTTCCTGCACACCATTTTCTCTTGCGGCTTTTAGTTCGCCGCTGCGTAACAATTTCATTTTTCTAAAAAGTTCCTGCCAATACCATTTATAGTATTTATGATACCCTGCTAAAGTTTCATCAGCGCCTTGTCCATCCAGTAAAACTTTTATACCATGTTTTTTCGCCAATTCATAAACTTTATACTGCGCTAATACACTTGCACTGCCAAAAGGTTCTTCCTGATGAAAACAAATTTTTTCAAAATCATTTACTAAATCATCTTCATTAACAGCTGTTGTAAAATGCTGAAGATTGAATTGATCAGCAATTTGTTTTGCAAACAGCGATTCATTTTTTTCAAAACCAGGAAAGATTGCAGTAAAAGATGTGAAAAATGAGTTGTGGCCTTGCTTGTCCGGTGGGCAGGCAGTTGCTATTATTGAAGAACTATCTAATCCACCACTAAGGCTAGAGCCGATTGCCACATCACTTCTCAATCTTCTTTTTACAGCTAATTGAAAAAAATGATTAAATTTTTCAATCGCTTCATTATCTTTTATTTTCTTATCAATTTCTTCGCTATCTATTTCCCAGTATTTATCAATGCTCAGCTCATTCTGTTGAGGATAGAAATTTAATCTGCAGGCAGGTGGCAGCTTAAATATGTTTTCATAAAATGTTTCTTCGGGTTTATCGGGATTGCCGGTATAGCCGATTGTAATAAAATTAAAAAGCATTTTAAGATTAGAGCTTTTCTCTATTCCTGCAGCCCACAATGCTTTCATCTCACTTGCAAATAAAAATTGTTCGTTATTAAAATAATAATAAAATGGTTTTTCGCCAAACCGATCTCTTGCTGCAAACAACACCTTTTCTTTCTCATCCCAAATAGCAAATGAAAACATGCCATCAAAATAATCCACGCAATCATCTTCCCAACAATCGTATGCGGCAACTATTATTTCCGTATCTGTTTTTGATTTAAATGAATACCCTTTTTTTTGAAGCTCTTCCAGTAGTTCCGGGTAATTATATATTTCGCCATTATGAATAATTGTATACCGGTTATTATAATGCATAGGTTGGCTGCCTGCATCTGTCAAATCAATTATTGAAAGGCGGCGATGTCCGAGTAATACATTTCCTGCCTCATTTTGCCAATGCCCCTCGCCATCTGGTCCGCGGTGTGCCAGCGCATCAGTCATCTTTTTTAAATGCGAAAATGAAAACGCCTGAGAATTGGTTTGTATTATTCCTGCTATTCCACACATGCATTGAAGATAACAGTAATTAAGGAATGATGTTTAATTTATAGAAAAATCAATAGGTAATCTGATTTCATAATTATCCCAGGCTATTATAAGGTCGGTGCCCATTTTGGATTCATCAAAAATCATGGTAAAATATTCTGTATGATGGTCCACAATTTTAGCGGGTGCATTAAAGCGGAATAAATCTTTTGAAGTATCCTGTCGCAAGCCCCAGGTATCAATATTATTGTTCAAAACAATCACCCAGTTTTTTTCATTGGGAATGCTGTATAAAATATACCTGCCTGCTTTTATTTTTTTATTTTGAATCGTTACTTCTCTAAAAAACTGAATCTCGGTTGCTTCGTTGGCACCCAACCGCCAGGGTTCATCATACTTCAATACATCTTTGAATAATACTCTTCCGTTCAGATGTGGTCGGCTGTAAATTATTCTTATTATCAACGGTGTTATTATTTGGTTCGCCACATTCATTTTATAATATTCCACGGGATAGTAAATCATATCCATTGGAGAAGCATCTACGGCTGAATATTTATTAGATGCGTAGTTGTGATTATGATTAATTGTTTTTACCGTATCTGTTACCGCTATTGATTCAGGTTTTTGCTGTT